>CAYYEE010000344.1:0-5307 GCA_964470775.1 uncultured Planctomycetota bacterium
CGATGCGCGCCGCTTCATCCAGCTCCCTTGGAATCGTGGAGAAGAACTGGCGCAGCGGCGCCCAGGGCACGTTGCGCGCGGCGTTCGGGCTGTTGGACCGGCTGGGCTTTCGCTGGCTGCAGCCCACGGAGCAAGGCGTGTATGCGCCTGAGCTCAAGACGCTCAGCGTGGCCGATGACCTGAACCTCACCTATCAGCCGCCTTTGCTGTTCATGCACGGCCGGATGCACAACCTGGGTGACTGGTCCATGGCTAACAGCTACCGCAAGGCGTTGCGGCTCTACTCGCAAGGCGGCCACACCTGGGACGTGGCCGTGCCCGCGTCGCTCTTCAAGACGCACCCGGAGTACTTCCGCATGCAGGGCGGCGTACGGCTCGACCCGCGCGGCGACCCGCAGTACTGCCCCTCCAATCCGGAGGTCGTCCGCCTTATCACTGAATACACGCTCAAGAAGTTCGACGAAGGCTATGACCTGGTGGCTCTGGGCCAGCCCGACGCGTGGAAGGCATGTGAGTGCCCCGCGTGCCAAGCCATCGGCGCCGGCGACGACGCCTACGAACAGGTCCACATCACCCAGCGCAAGGTCATCGAGGCCGTGCGCCAGAAGTACCCGGACCGCTTCGTGCACCTTCTTATCTACGGCCCCACGCTCAAACCGTCGAAACGATTCAAGGCCTATCCGCCCAACACGATGATTGAGCTCTGCGGCGCCACCAATGAACAACTGGACCAGTGGACGCCCCTCATCCCCGGCGGGGTGACGGTCTACACCTACTACATGGGCATCTACCACAACGCGGGCATCGCGCCCATCCTGACGCCCAGGAAGGCCAGCGAGCAGCTCCTTCGCTTGCTTTCGCATCACGTCAAAGGCATCTACCACTGCGGCGGCGGCGAAAACTGGGGCGGCGACGGCCCGACCTACTACACGATCGGCCGTTTGGCCACGGACCCTTCTTTGGACTGGCGTTCCGTGCTCGACGAGTACTGCCGCCTCACCTTTCGCAAGGCCGGCTTCACCATGCGCCAGTACTATGACCTTCTATACTCGCGCATGGACATGTACCAGCAAGGCGTATACGGCCCCAGGCTCGTGGCCGACGACTTCACCGCGATCTACACACCCGAAGTCCTGGACCAGATGCGCAACCTGCTGAACCTGGCCCGTCAGCAGGCCGCGGGGGACGAACGAGCCCTCAACTGGATCCGGCTCAGCGAGATTTCGTGGTCGCACTTCGCGCTCATCGCCAAGGCATTCCATCTTTATCAGGCCTACCAGCTCAGCCCCAGCGCCGAGAGCCTCAAGCCCCTGGCCGACGCCGTGCGCGCCTACGCGGCGTTCACTCGCGAGGTGCAGACCATCTACAAAGACGACAAGCGCTTTGTGACAGACTTCTGGCCCGGGGTTGGCTCATGGGTCTCCAACCAGTCATCAAGGGGCAACATCTCCACGAACTTCCACACGCTCGCGTCGCCCTTCTCGTGGAACTTCGAGGCGCTCGACCGAACTGGCTTCCTGCCCGGCAAGACGCGCGCGCGCATCGTGGCCCCGCGGCTGGCCCGGCCGCCGGCCATGGACGGCGCCGCGTCCGACGCGTCGTGGAGCGGACTGCCCTGGGTGGACGTGCCCGATGTGTCGCTGGGCAAGACCCAGGCGGCTACGCGCATGCGCCTTGGCTACGATGACAAGAACCTCTATGTGGCGTTTTTGTGCGAAGAACCCAAGATGGACGAAATGGTCGTGAAGGAGTACGGTCACGACGGTCCCGTGTTCAACACGGAATGCGTGGAGATTTTCCTGGCGCCGGACGGCGTGGGACAAAAGCGCGTGCAGATCTGCGTCAGTCCCACGCCCCAAGGCCGCTGGGAAGGCCGATACGGCTACATTGACGACCCACTCGATCCGATCGCCCTCTCCGGCAAGCCGGACGTCTCGTGGAATCCCCAATACCGGACAGCGTACAGGATAGACCGCGCCGCAAAGAAGTGGACAGTTGAGATAGCGATGCCATTCGAGGAGTTGGGTGTCTCCGCCCCGGCCTTGGGCACGCGCTGGCGCGGGAACTTTGGCCGCGAACGCCACCTGCGCCTGTGGGACCCCAAGAAATATGACGGCCAGAGTGAGTACTCGCTCTGGTCGCCGAACCTGCAAGGCGCTACGTTCACGGACCCCGCCGCCTTTGGCGACATCTACTTTGGCGCGGTTCCGCCCGAGGGCAAGTAGTGTAGTGTTTCAGAAATGCAAGGCATTTCCGAAACACCATAGCAGGCAGCGCCAAGCACCGCCGAACCTGGGTTCCCCGCAGCGGCCGGCCCGCCAGGTTATCCAGCTTGGCCTTCACCCTCTTCGTCGTCCCAGGCGTTTCGCATCTGGTCAGCGTGGCTCGTCGGGAAACAGGGGTTATACGTCGGCGACATGAGGGCGCCAAAGGCATCCACGGGCCGTCCTCGCAACTTGGCGATTTCCCGACGGCCGCCGCCTTCGAGGCGCTGTCCGATTCTCCGCCGGAGCGCGAGGCGGCGCGAGCCTTACGGCAGGCTCGTCTGGATGGAACGACGTGTTGTCGCGGACAACAGAGGCCCGGATAGTGTCAGTGCCAGCGTGGCCATGCCGCCACAGCATCGAGTCAAGATGCGAGGAATCGCCGTTCCTGGTTGGAACCGAGGCGTCAAGCCTGGCCCAGACCTGCTGTCGGTGTTGGCGGTGGACCCGGAGCGCTGGTTCCAGGCCTGGCGCATCGCGCATCGTTCTATGCTGCGTCACTCGTTGTTCTGACCGCGCCAGGACGCGGCCCAGTTGCGGAGAGTCTGGGGGACCGTGGGGACCGGCGCGAAGCAAAACTCGCATCGGTCTGCGAAGACGCGCGCGGTCAAGTCCTGGTCATCGACGGACCGATCATGCGACACGTCGTGCGGGCCTTGGACAACAAGGCGACCAGACTCCGGCTGCGCTATTGCGTAGGCCGATGTCGAACGCGTGGCGGCCAGCAGCGTGGCAAGGTTGTGGGTCTGGCCGCACTCAACGCTTGGAACGCTATAGACAATCTTGACCAGCGGGAATGAGGCAAAGGGGTAGGCGCCCTCTTCGAGCACGGTCTTCCACGACGCGGACTGGTCCCCGGTTCTGAGCTCGCAACGCCACCCCGAGGGGCTGGCTACGTCCATGAAAACGCCTTTCTGGTCGAGGCGGCAGCCGCCAGGACGGGGCGTGGCGTCCCCGAGGCAGTTCCACTCGATGTGCCCCTGCTCCAAGCCAGGCTCAACAACCTCCACGCGGTCCAACACCAGCGCGTAGCGCCCTGCGACGATGAAGACCGTGCGGAACCAGTTGGCGCCGCTGTAACCTAGGAGCGCGGTGGTGGCGTAAAGAAGCCCCCCCCGGCGCCCGCTCTGGAGCAGGGCGCTGAAGGGCGGCATGAACCGGGATATCTCGCCGTTTCGCTGAAGCACGAGCACGTTGTGGTCAACGGGGCCGAGCTCGCGGGTGCTGAAGCTCTTGGTCACGTCCGTGACGCCGACCCTGCGGCCGTAACCGTTGGACACCACCCAATGCCGTTCGAGGTGGTTGAGGCGCACGATGCCGTTGGACTCATAGTGGGCGTGTGATGTGCCCTTGTTTGCGTTGACGGCTTCCAAGAGCAGGTAGTGGTCATCACTGCGCCAGCCCGTCCGGAAAGCAAGCTTGTCAAAAGCGAACGCATCGGGAAAGCCGGGCGCGCGCTCCTCGCGGAACTGCGGGTCCAAAGGCGCCAACTCCCATCCTCCTGACGCGGCCGGCGCCGGACAGCGCGCAAGGCGGATTCCAGGGAAACCGTGTATCGGACCAAAGATGAACTGCGGACCGCGGGCAAAGCCTTCGGAGGCGTACCAGCGCAACGGCGGGCAAGCGTCGTCAAGGGCGGCCAGCCGCGCCAGAAAGGAATCTGTCGGCGTCATGGCGTTGTGAGCGTCGCCGTAGTCAACAGCCCTGAAGAGGTTGTCCGTGGCCGCGATTTTGCGCTCAACGACCTTGCGGACGATCTCGGCCGGGAAGAAGCCAGGACCCCGGCCCGTGAACAGCGCCCACGACAGGCCATGCTCATAGACGAAGGTTTCATAGCCGTTAGCGTTCTCGCGCTGCTTGAAGCGGCGCAGCAGCGGCCCGCTGAACACGCTGGCGGAATAGGCGCGCCACTTGTCAACGCCGGCCACGCCAAAGCGGCCGAAGTACCGGGCTGCGTATTCCAGGTTCAGGGCTGGGAAGGTCTGATGATTGTGACGGGTGGGAGCCGAGACGTCCACCGCCCACATTTTCGCGGCGTACTCGTAGATGGAGCGGGAGCAGGACAACAGGAGGTTGCTCAGAAGCAGGCGGTCGTCGTCGCTGAAGAGGGGTTCGTGTTCCAGGCGTGAGAAGCAGAGAACCAGGGCGCCCAGGCGGAAGTCGAGGTCTGACGGGTAGCTGGCTCCGCCTGGCGTCTTGAGGTAGTAGTCCGCCAGGCGGAAGAGCATCTCTCGGAAGAGCGAGAGGGCGCGCGGGTCGGCCGAGGCAAGGTAGTAGCGCGCGCAGGTGACGGCGATGTCGATGGGCGCGGCGTTGTAGATGTTCTTTTCCCGGCCGCCGCTGTCCAGCCCTTTTGCCAGGAGGTCCGCAAGCGCGCTGATGTCTGCTGGCGCCTTCCTGACTTCGCTCAGCGCCACGGAGCGCAATCCGACCAGGGCCGGAATCTGGCCTGGCATCCCGGCGGTAAACTCCTCCCAGGAAGGGAAGTGCGCCTTCATGAAGGCGCCCGGCTCGATGCGGTGCGTCTTGCGGATGACGAGCCGTCCGGCGTCGTCGCCGATGGCCGAGAGCAGACAATCAGAGGCAGCTTGGCGAGTGGCCGCATCCGCGCACACCTGGGCCACAGTCCAGCCCGCGTCGCTTAGACCCGCGTGCGTGGTCACCGCCCAACCGCCTTCGCCGGGGATGCTGGCGTCCATGGTCAGCGTCTGGTGGCGCAAGGCCAGGTTCAGAGCCAAGCGGTTCTGGTGAGAACCGCCGAAGATGACGAGGGGGCATTGCTCCACCCGTTCGGGCTGGACCGCGTCGTCGTCCAGCAGGCGCAACTCAACGCCATGTCGGTCGCGCGCCGCCGCGATGAAGTCGCGCGCCATCTGGCTGAGCGTGGCGTCGTCGCTGGGAGCGCAAACCTCGGCCACGGGTTTGCCCGCGAGCCGCGGCGCCAGCTCCCGCTCGACGATGGCGCTGATCGTGTACTCGGTCTCCCCATAGATCGTCGGCCGCGGCGGCGCCTCGGCCGTGCCCCGGCTGCCGTCGCTCAGCG
>CAYYEE010000345.1:0-5303 GCA_964470775.1 uncultured Planctomycetota bacterium
CATGGCGCCTCAGCCCGCCAACGGCGGGATCGCAACGTGTCCCCAGAACAGACGCCCAAGGCTCCACGCGGAGACGGAAAGCTGCCGCTTCCGCAAGGACACCGGCGACAAACGGACAAAGAACAGCTCTCCGTCAGCTTCGGCGTGGATTCTGCGCGGGCATGGTGACGGCTAAGAACACGCCCCGAACCGGCGCTCCAGCCGCCGCATGAACTCCTCCGCGTCCGCGCGAGTCCGGAAGGACGTCGCCAGGAACAGCCCCTGCGGTTCCAGCTTGCGGCTGAGTTCCTCGATCTCCTCCGGACTCCCATCCACCAGGATCCGCTTCCCCGCGCGCTGAATCCTCTGGAGCAGCGGAAGCCAGCGAAGCGTCGGACCGCCGTTCGCGCCTTTCTGCCACTGGATGCCGTGAAGCCGCGGAATCCGGACCAGCCGTTCCGCGTGGCGCGCAGCGCCGGGCCCGTCCAAGTGGTAGAACGCATAGTCCACCCACGCCGCCTGCGCCTCCACCTCTGGCGCCACGAACCGGTCGAACATCTCTTCCGACAACATCCCCGAAAAATCGCACTGGATGCAGAACCCGCGGCCTGGGCACCAGATCGGCAGGAAGCTCGTGGCGCCGCCGTCGAACCGGCTCGCAAGGATTCCCTGGAACACGTCGTAGTGCCTGCGCCACGCCTCCAGCATCCGGCTCTGCGCAGCCAGGACCTCCTCCGCCCGGTCCACAAGGTCCAGGCACAGACCGGTCGAGCCCCTCATGCCTTCTAGCGCGTCCAGCGGTCCCCAGAACGTGGGGATCGACAGGAAGAAATGCCCGTCGGCCAGATCCACCAGTTCGCGGTACATCGCCACGCTCTTGCGCCACCAGGGGTTGTCCTCGCGGAAGGCGATGCGCCCGTAGAAGTCCTCGCTCTCCGGCATGGGCCGGTGCCAGATGGTGTTCGCCATAAACACCGGTTCCGCGCCGAAGAACGCCGGATAGGGCGCAAACGGAAAGTAAAAGGGGAACTCCTCCGCGATGCCGGGATAGCAGCCCCCGCACGCCTGCGCGCGCGCCCTGCGGAATACCTCGCGCGCGTCGAGGTGCCATGCCTCCAGACCTTCCGCGGTTCCCGGCGCGGCCGGCGGCGGCAGTGTCGTGTCCAGCCGCGCGTGAATCAGCGGGCGCCGGTTCTCCATCCGCCAGAACGCTCTGAAACGGGCCTGCATCTCGCCGAAACCGTCGAGGAATGGTTTCAAGACAAGCGAGCCTCCAAACAGCCGTCCATCAGGGCCAGGCACAACGCCTGAACGTAAGCGAAGGTCCCCACGTCCCGGATCATAAACGGCGGGCGGTCCGTGCCTTCGGGCGGCAGGACCTTTTCGAGAATGGCGCCTCGCAGGTTCTCGTCGCGCGGCCGCGTGAACTGCATCCGCAGACCAAACGACAGCGCCAGACGCAGCGGCTCGCGGAACTCGTCCCCCTCGCCCTCGACCATCAGGTCGTGCCAAAGCGCCGCCGCATAGAGAATCCCGCTGGTCGCGTGGCCGAAGGAGGCGGTCTTGAACTTGCTGTCCGTCTTCCGGAAGAACCCGCCGTCCAGGCGTTGCGCGTTGACGTACCAACGGCCCGCCCGCCGGGCGCACTCCAGGAACCGCCGGTCGCCCGAATCCTTCCACGCCATCACCATCGGCCGGCCCCACCAGTAAGCATGGCGCGGATGATGCCGGTCGCGCAGGTAGTTGCTGGGCGTGTACAGGATGAAGTTGCCCGGCGGGTTCTCATCGCGCAACAACCGCTCCGCTGTCCGGTAAAAGACATCCCGCATCCGTGTGTCGCCGGTCCGTTGGAAACCCTTCAGGAACACGCCATCGTCCAGAAGCGGCCGGCCAGGCAAGGGATTCGGCCGCTGAGTCATGCCAGGCAGCGATCGCGCGATCCGCGCGTGAGGGTCGTAAAGATCGAGAAACAGCCCCTCCTCCCGCAGGAACGTCTTGCGCTCCACCCAGCGCAGCGCGTCCAGCGCGGCCTGCCCGTACGTTCCGTCCCCCGTCTCGTCCGACAGCAGCATCAGCCCGTCCAGCGTCTCCAGTATCCCGGACGTCACGGTCTCGTGGTTTGGCTCGTTCACGCCGTTCGGTCCCGCGCCCTCCGGCGCATGGATCAGGCCGAAGTCGGGATCGTTGTGATCCGAAACCCGTTCCCGCATCAGAAAAGCCGCCGCCCGCCGCGCGCCGTCAAGAAGCCACGACTCCCCCAGCACACGATGCGCAAGGACGAGCGCCTTCACCGTCTGGCCCGTGTGCCACGCCGGGCCGAACACCAGCCACCGGCCCTTCTGCGCGTCATACTCGCGCATCGCCCCGCGCCAATTCGAGTGGGCAAGCCCGTACGGGTTCTGCTCCGCCGGAAGCTGGTCCTCCTGCCACATGGACCGCTCCGTCAGCCACCGGCACGCAAGCGAGAGACTCTCTCTCAGCGCGGCATCCATCCCACAACTCCGTTGAAAACGGTTCTCACCAGGGACCGCATCATGCATCACAGACCGCCTGTCAGGCTCAGCGCGCGCCGGCGAGCGGGCGTCTCGCTTGCGCCGGCGGAGGACGGTTGCCAAGCGCCGGCGCCTGGAACGCTCAGCCCCTGACCCCTCCAGCGGAACCTCAGGACCAGCCCTCGGCCTTCACCTCCCGGATGAACTGGCGCAAGCCGTCCCACAAATCCCGGCGGTAGCGAAGCATGGTTCCCACCTCAGGCACAAGCTCGCGCGACGCCTTGTCCGGCAGCCGCCAATTGCCGATGCGGTACCCGTAATGATCCACCATGTCCGCCCCAGAGGCGGCGGCCTGGCGCGTGATCGCCTTGATCTGATCCAGAGTCGGGTTCGGCCAGTCGCTCTTTCGGGCAAAGTCCTCATCCGTAAAGGGCTGGTAGACGTGCACGTCAAACGCCACGCGCTTGTCCCGCGCCAGTTCGCGCGTCACGCCCACCATGAAATCCACAGCCGACAGAATCGGCGCCATGTCTGCCTGGGGCTTGTCGAAGCCAGAGGGCATGGCGTACAGCATCACCACATCGAAATAGCGGGTGAGCCGGCCGAGGTCCACGCCGAACACCGGCCGCAGATTCGCGGCAATGCCGCCACCGTCAAGCAGATAGAGCTCGCAGCGCGAATCGCGCTCGCGGATGAAATCCCGCGTATCGCGCGCCCACTCCTCGAACCAGCTCGCCCGCGCCTCGTACCACTCCAGCCAGAACTCCTGCCCCCCCTCCCGCGGCGGCTCGATCGCGTCCCAATCCCCGTAGTTCCCCTCCCGCCAGAAAAGGTTGATCACCGACAGATCGCGATACCGCCCCCGCAGATACTCCCGGAACCGCTCCGCGTCGCCGGACGTGTAGCTGACGTACTTGCCCGCCCTGGGGTCTTTCGAGTAAGAGGCGAAGGTGTCATCGAACAGATAGCCTCGCAGACCCGCGCAGCCGAGGTAGGCGCCCGCAATGGACTGGAGGTACTCCCGGTATGCCCCCTTGCGCCATTGCCGATCCCACAGGTTGTAGTAGGACCGAGACTGGCCGCGGCTGTCCACCTGCGCATGTGCGGCGCCCCCGACATGGGGGTACATCACCATCCCGCTCCACACACACAGGTACACGCCCAACCCCTGACGCCCCGCCAGTTCCACGAAGCGCCGCGTCGCCTCCGTCCGCTCCCGAACGCGGTCAATCCGCCCGCCCCAGCCGGCCAAGACATAGTCGTAGCCCAGCCCGCGCATATCCCGCAGGTCCTGCGCCCACTCGTCCGCCGGCGCCGCGTCCAGCCAGTACCAGATGCCCAGCTCGATCTTCTTGGTCATACGCCCCTCGCGTCACTGCGCTCCGGCGTCGTTCCCGGCGGCCACGTCCAGGTTATGCCAAACGTTTATGTTCGTGTTCGACACGCGCGGATCGTCAATCGTCTGATAAAAAGCGTTGTAATAATCCGTGCCCAGCCATGCGTTGTAGCCGAAACGCTTATACCCCGTGGTGGTGTTGGCGGCCGTGTTGTCCCGCGATCCCTCCGCGGCCCATACGAGGCTCTGCTGCGGGTCGCCGTACCACCCCACGTGCGAGTCGCCGTACAGAACGTTGTACCCGTCCTTGTGGGCCTTGATCCCATAGCCCACCCGCATCCGGCTGGATGCAAGGTCCGTGCCGTAGTACGCGATGGGCCTGCCCGCCGCGTCGCACTCGCGCCCCTTGCTGAACGTGTCGCCCGCCACCGCCCGGCCGCCGAACTCCCGCGACGTCCGGAACAGCGGCGCCCCGATTTCCACATACGTGTAAGGCTTGACCCCGGGCAGGCGCATACGCGCGTTCCGCGTGCGCTCCAGCCCCTTGTGCCACGCGTTGTAAACGTTCACCGGGATGCTGCGGTACCCATACGAACTGTACACGACGTTCGCCGCGTTTCCGCCCTGCAACTCGCGTTCAGACCAATCCCCGAACAGAAACGCGCTCGCGCTCAGTCCTCCCGCTTTCTTCCAGTGCGCCAGGCTGTACGCGCCAGACTGCTGGTTTCCGCTCGGATAGGTCACCGGGTCCCACGTGTCCCCAGGCATGTCCGGAGCGCTCGGACAGTAGTACACAGCCGCGTCCCCCACATACCCGCCCGTCAGCAGCATCCCCACACCCGTCGGCGCGCACGTCAGCGTTCCCGCCGTGAACGCCACCCCCGCCTTGTAGAGAAAGCCGATCGCGCGCCACGAATGGTGAAAGGTCGCGTAGCGCCGCGCGATCTGGTAGCTCTGCGTGGCGCCCGAAGGCGTGATCGCCGTGTACTGCGAACCGCAGAACTCCGTTGGCCGGCCCGCGTAACCAGCCACGTCCTGATGATACACGGTGTCGTACACCGGCAGCGTGCAGTTCTTCGCGTTCGGCGAACACCAGTCCATCTCCAGACCGAACCATCCCGGCCAGCTCGGAACATAGTCGTTGTAGTCGCCCAGGTAACCGGCGAAGGCCGCGCCCGCCTGCTTCAGGTTGCTCGCGCAGGAACTTCGCCGCGCCTTCTCGCGCGCCGCGGACAGCGCCGGCAGCAGCATAGCGGCCAGAATGGCGATAATCGCGACCACGACCAGCAGCTCGATGAGCGTAAATGCCAGCGGCGTTCCCTTGCGCCCTCGCATCGCCGTCTCGCCTCCAAAAGGAAACCTAAACGATCCCTTGCGGCCGCTTTGCGCGCTCAAACGCCGTTCGCAGCCGCCGCGCCGCCGGCGACTCCCGGGCTCAACGACTCGGCGGGGCCGTGCTGCGCCGCACTACCAGCGAACACTCCAGAAGCCGGGTT
>CAYYEE010000346.1:0-5289 GCA_964470775.1 uncultured Planctomycetota bacterium
CGGGGCCGCCCCAGGGGGTGAGGCGGGGGGGCGCTCCGGGGATACGTTGCGATTGGAGGCGGTGGGGGCTTGCACGGCGCGTTCCGGATTGCGGGCCGGCGTTTGGGGGACACGTTGCGATCCCGCCCTTGGCGGGCTTGCGCAACATGTCCCCGACGAGGGTCAGCCGATGGCTTCGCCGCCGGTTTCGCCGGTGCGGATGCGATAGCACTGTTCGAGGGGCAGGACGAAGATCTTGCCGTCGCCGATGGCGCCGGTGCGGGCGCCGGCGATGATGGCATCCACCGTGGGCTTGACGAAGCCGTCGTTGACGGCGATTTCGAGGCGCACCTTCTTTAGCAGGTTGACCTCGATGTCTACGCCGCGGTAGGACTCGTGATAGCCTTTCTGCTGTCCACAGCCGAGGGCGTTGGTGACGGACATCTTGAAGACTTCGGCGCGGTAGAGCTCTTGTTTGACGTCGTTGAGCTTTTCGGGCTGGATGTAGGCGATGATAAGTTTCATGGGGGTGGGGTCCTGAGGAGGCGGGAAGCAGAGGTTGGAAATCAGGAGTCAGAGGTCAGACGGTGGTGAAAACTTGGAAGCCGGGGTAGGCTTCGTTGCCATGTTCGGGGATGTCGAGCCCGCGGAGCTCTTCGTCGCGGGGGACGCGCAGGCCGACAAGGCGCTTGAGGATGAAGAACATGACGGAACCGGCGCCAAAGGCCCAGGCGAACATGCAGGCGACGCCGAGCAGTTGGACGCCGAGGGCGGCGGCGGAGCCAGGCTTGAGGAAGAAGACGAGGGCGAGGCTGCCCCATGCGCCGCAGACGCCGTGGACGCTGACGGCGCCGACGGGGTCGTCGACGCAGAGGACCTTGTCGACGAACTCGACGGAGGCGACCACAAGGACGCCGGCGACGCCGCCGATGACGAGCGCGCCCAGAGGGGTGACGTCCTTGCAGCCGGCGGTGACGGCGACGAGTCCGGCCAGGACGCCGTTGAGGGTCATGGAGACGTCGGGTTTGCGGGAGCGGATCCAACTGGCGAACATGGCGGCGAGGGCTCCGGCGGCGGCGGCGAGGTTGGTGGTGAGGGCGATGTAGCCGATGGAGGCGTCGGCGGAGAGGGTGCTGCCGGGGTTGAAGCCGAACCAGCCGAACCAGAGGATGAAGACGCCGAGGGCGGCGAGGGGGATGTTGTGGCCGGGGATGGCTTTGGAGCGGCCGTCGGGTCCGTATTTGCCGAGGCGCGGACCCAGGGCGATGGCGCCGGCGAGGGCGATCCATCCGCCGCAGCTATGGACCACCGTGGAGCCGGCGAAGTCGATGTAGCCCATCTTGGCGAGCCAGCCGCTTTCGCTCCAGAACCAGTGGCCGCTGATGGGGTAGATGAGGGCGCAGATGGCGGCGCTGGCGAGGAGGTAGGAGGTGAAGCGTGTGCGCTCGGCCATGGCGCCGGAGACGATGGTGGCGGCGGTTCCGGCAAAGACGCATTGGAAGATCCAGTATGTCCAGCCGAGCTGGGGGTTGACGGCGTCGGCGCCGGAACCGAAGAAGCCGGAGGTGAAGCCGACGAAGCCGTTGCCCGCGGAGAACATGAGACCGAAGCCAACGGCGAACCACACGACCGTGCCGGCGGCGAAGTCCATGAGGTTTTTCATCATGATATTGCAGGCGTTCTTGGCGCGGGTGAAGCCGGTCTCGACCATGGCGAAGCCGGCCTGCATGAAGAAGACGAGGAACGCGGCCACGGCGACCCATACGATGTTGAGGGCGTTCTGGAGCGAGGTCTTGACCGAGGCGGCGGTCTCGGACGGGGTGTCGGCGGCGAAGGCGAGGCCGGAGAGGCAGAGAAGGGCGAGGATGAGCGCGGGGATGAAGCGGCGCGCGGTCGCGAGGCGGGGGCGCGTGGGCGTCATGCGAGGCGGGCTCCTTTGCTGGCGTCTGGGACGGACGGCGAACGCGAGGGGACGGGGATGGGGCGTTGGCGCCCGCGGCGAGAGCAGCGCCGCTCTCGCCGCGGGCTGGAACGATGGCGTTTGATTCAGCAACGGGCGTGCCAACGGCGTTTTGCGCCACAAACGTGGTCTTAGAGGCGCTGTCGGTGGTTGCGGGGCCGAAGCGTTTGGGTGATGTGGCTACGGAAATGTAGCTTTGTGGTTGTGGAGCTACATTGCGGTGGGCATGGGCGCGGCGTGGCGCGTACTGTCCGACGGCCCGGGGCGTGGCCGCGACTGGCCACGCAGGCAAGCCCGCCCGCACCTCGAAATATCGCTAGCAGCCTGTTGAAAATGTCGCGTCTGTTACGGGGACACGTTGCGATCCCGCGGTTGGCTGGCTGAGGCGCCATGTCCCCGCCGACGCGGTGTCTTTTTCATCTGGCCGTTAGTGGAACAAGTGATACGGCAGCAGGCAAATGGAGGAAAGGAGGGAACGTCTTTGCCCGGGAGTGGTTCAAGAAGGGGCGATTCTGGCCCGTCGGCGCCTCCGAGGCGGGCATTGCCCTCAAGGGCCCAACGCTGCTCTTTGCCCACGTAAGGCATCCTCCGGCGTTGGCGCCGGCATGGATATTGACGCTGTCGGCGTCTTCATCTGACTGACACCGATCCCGACAGCGGGCCCGACACCGGCCGTGATTCACGAACAGCGCTTTTGGGCGACTCCAAACAACCGCACGGCAAATCGTTATCCATCTGTTTCTTGCGCTTGGCCGAGTGGGCTGGTATAATGTGTGAAGACCCATCAGGGGGCGTCCGGTGGACGGGAGCCATGTGGAAAGGCAGGGCAAACCGTTGTAAGCTGGCCGCGTGGACAGCGCTGGCGCTGTTGGCAACTGTGGCTGCGGCGCCGCTGCAGTGCGACGCGGACCAGCCGCGACAGGCCTTGGGCTCCAACTCCTTGAAGGCCGCCGTGGCTGCCCGGCGTATGAAGCCCAACGTGGGGGTTCAGGACGATGGGCAAGAGGCGCTGTTGCGGGGCAAAGAGGCGTTGGTGGCCGGCGATCTGGACGGGGCGGCGGTGTGGTTCGAGGCGGCGCTGTCGCGCAATCCCAGACTGGCCGAGGCGCGCTATTATCTGGCTTGGCGGCTGGAGACGTTGCGCGATCTGGAAGGCGCCATCGGCGCCTATGAGCAGTTGGCGCAGTTGGAGGGGCAGGAGCGCTGGCGCACGCTGGCGCAGTTGCGAACGCAGGCGCTCAAGAGGGAGTTGGGCAGGCAGTTGCTTCTGCAAGCGGCGTTGCGGGCCAAGGGCCAGCAGTGGGGGGAGGCCGCGGACACGCTGCGCCGGGCCGTGGCGCTGGAACTGCCGCCCGCGCTGGACCAGCGGGCCAGGGCGCGCTACTACCGGTGCGAAGCCGAGCGCGTGGCGTCGCTGGTGTCGCGCGACGGGGGTCCGGGCGAATCGGAAATGGTGGACGTGGCCGGGCTGGCGCCCATGGGCTGGGCGCGCCGGTGGGAAGCGAGAGACTTCAGCGAACTGCTGCGCCAGACGCTGTCGGAACGGCCGCGCCTTTCCGTGGCGTCCAGGCCAATGCGCTGGGCCACCGTGGAAGCCATGACCTTCTCGCCGCCGGAACAGTGGCCAGTGTGGGAGTTGGGCGACGGCGCCGACCAGATCCTGGTGGGCACGGCGGGCCGGAAGTTTGCCTTGCGTCTGGTGGGACGGCAACCGCCCCGAGTGCTGGCGGACATGGCGGCGCCGCGCGCGGGCGCGCCGCCGCCTTTTGCGTCCAACGGGCCGTGGGCCTTC
Source organism: uncultured Planctomycetota bacterium (assembly GCA_964470775.1). GTDB lineage: Bacteria > Planctomycetota > Brocadiia > CAIUPP01 > CAYYEE01 > CAYYEE01. The sequence continues at coordinate 3,732 of CAYYEE010000346.1, forward strand.
CTGCCTGACACGGACGATGCGGACCGCGAGATGGACGTGGAGGTCTGGACTGCCACGGAAAGCGTGCGTCCGTCGCTGGGCGCTACGTGGCGCATCTGGGCCACGCACGACTGCTTCGTCAAGGTGTTTTACGTGCGTCCGGACGGCGCCGTGGAGCCGGTCTACCCCGCGGCCGGTCAAGCGCCCGGGTTTGTGCGAGGGTCGCAGACGGTGGTTGTGGACGCCGCGGTGGGGCGTTCCGACGTGGCGGAACGTGAAGGCGTGGCTGGGCTTTGGGCTCTGGCCAGCCTGGCGGACACGGACCTGGATATCGGCGCGGCCAGCGGGGCAGAGGCCGGCCGCAGAATCCGGGACGCGGTGGGGCGGCTGAGGGAGGGGTCGTGGGTGGCGTCGTCGTATCGGTTCAGGCTGGCTCGGGTTGAGTAGCCTGCGCGCCAGGTTCTCTCTCTGGCCTTGTTCGGCCGTCGCCGGCTCCTGGGGTCCTGGCGAGGGCGCACATTGGACACGACCGCGGCCGGGCGCTCCGGCGAGCGGACAAGAGGAGGGCGGATGCCCACACGCTATGTGACGTTTTTGTGGCAGTTCGCGCGAAGGCCCGTGGCCACCGGCGCCATCGCTCCCAGCTCGCACGGCCTGGCGCACCAGATGGTGGACGAGTCCGGCGTCGAGGATGCGAAGCTCGTTTTCGAGCTCGGCGCCGGCACCGGTTCGTTTACTGAGGAAATCCTCGAACGTATGAACCCGGAGGGCAAGTTTGTGGCCGTGGAAGTGAATCCGCAGATGGTGAAGCACTTGCGCAAGCGCTTTCCGGGCCTTTCGGTCATGGAAGAGTCGGCCGAGAACTTGGGCGACTTCCGCGCCCGGCACGGCCTCGCCCGCGCCGACACTGTCCTCAGCGGCCTGCCTTGGGCGCTCTTCAAACCAGACACCCAGGAGCGCCTGCTCGACGCCGTGGTCGAGAACCTCCGTCCGGGCGGCACGTTCGCCACCTTCGCCTACTGGCACGCAAGCTGGTTCCCCACTGCCCGCCGGTTCGAGGGGCTGCTGCGCGAACGCTTTGGCGCAGTGGAAAAGTCCGAAGTCGTGTGGTGGAACCTGCCGCCCGCCTTCGTCTATCGCTGCCGCAAGAACGGCAACGGCCAAACCAAGAAAACGGCGGACGGAGAGGCGGCTTGACGACGGGGCAGGCTTTTGGTGTGATTGGGCGTCGGCAAACGGCAAGCTGCAGAAGGTGGTCCCTCCGGCTTTGCGCACCAAGTGGAGTTCAGACAGACGGAGGGTCGCCCCGTCATCGCGGGCGTGCCGGCGCAGCGGGCGGCGTGGCAATCGCACGGGACTGTTTCGCCCGGCCAACGCCATCTTGATGACCGCCCGCCACGAGCTGCGGGCAGGGCCGTCGTCGCGACAAACAGTTACTCAGGGTTTGGCAACGGCTGCGCCGCGGGTGACGCGAGCAACGCAAAGAACGACGAGCGGCGAACGCGGACGGCCGGTACAGGGCGCGCCGTCCATCGCCGGCTGACAGATAGGAGCGACTCATGGCGATTCTGGTGACGGG
>CAYYEE010000347.1:0-5282 GCA_964470775.1 uncultured Planctomycetota bacterium
CACGCCGATGCTCGTGGGCAAGGGGATGTCGGCGGTGTGCGGGGGCAGGTACGCGCGGCCGGAGGACGTGGAGACGGCGCTGCGCATCTGCCGGGAGATGGGGGAGGCGGTGGAGACGGCGGAAGGGCTGATGGACGCGGTGACGGCGGTGAGCGGGAGCGGGCCGGCCTATTTCTTCTTCCTGGTGGAGAAGATGATCGAGGCGGGTGTGGCAGAGGGTCTGCCCGAGGAGACGGCGGCGCTGCTGGCGCGGCAAACGGCGCTGGGCGCGGCGGAGCTGATGCGGGAGTCATATGATCCGCCGGGGGAGTTGCGGCGGAAGGTGACGTCGCCCGGGGGGACGACAGAGGCGGCGTTTCGGGTGATCTTTGAGCGAGGCGCGGATAAGGCGTGGGTGGACGCAATACGCCAGGCCGCGGCGAGGTCGCGGGAGTTGGGGCGGTAGGGGGGGCGCCCCAGGGCCTACCGCGACGGTTTTTCGTAGTCCGGGGTGTCCTCTCCGGCTGCGATGGCCCCAGGCGCGGACACCTCTGTTGGGCAGGGCTGGTTCGCGGCCAGGGCGCTGCCCAGTCTTTCCTGGCGGTATCGCTGCGGGGAGGATCCGGAGCGAGTCTTGAAGACTCTGGCGAAGGCCGTGGGGTCTGAGTAACCTACCATGCGGCCGATTTCATGGACGCGAAGGTCTGGCCGCGTGACAAGCAACTGCTTGGCAAGATGGACGCGCAGGAAGACGAGATAGCGGTGGGGCGTTTCGCCGACTTCGGCCTGGAAGCGGCGAATGAAGTGGAAACGGCTGAGGCCGGCCGCTTTGGCGGCTTCGTCCACGCGGATGGTTTCCGTGAGGCGGCTGCCGAGGAAGTCGACGGCTTTGAGGATTTGCGGGCTGATGTCAGGGGGAATGACGGGTGGCGGCGGTACGAGGGTTCTCAGGATGCCGGCCAGGTTGATGGTTCGCTGGTTGTCCCCCTGAACCGTCGTTGGTTTCTGCCCCGACTCCGCGGATCCGGCGCCGGTCTCGCTCATGCCAGTACCCTCGCGTTTCACGGCCTACAGCCAACGGCTTGCGCCCACCATGCGCTCGCAGCGCCCGCGCTGCGGCTTTGCTGTCAGTTTGATGGCAGCATAGACTGTGCCAACTATTAGCATTAAACCTCTGGTGTTTGCAAGTCTTTTTATGCTTCAGTTTTACTGTAAGAAGTCCTTGCAATGTGGCAGGAAAATGGGGGATGGTGGTGTCGCTGTCTCGCTAACAGAGGCAGATGTTTCCACATGAGGCGGCAACAACGTTCCAGTGGGTCGGCCAATAGCGTCTCAGGATTATTGGCGAAAACAGGCGTGTTAGTCCCGGTCAATGGGATGTTATTTTGGCAATAACATTGATCCGGGGGCTGGGGGAGGTTTTTTCGGCTTTTCCGCGCATCCACGGCGCTGTCGGCTGTGTGGCTGACAGTCCGAGCGGCTGGTAGCTCCTCAGGGGGACCACGTGGCTACGCGGTCGCGGCCTTGGGCTTTTGCCTTGTAGAGGGCCTCATCGGCGCGGCGGAGGAGGATGTCGATGGTTTCGCCTTTTCCGGAGTAGGCGGCGACGCCGACGCTGGCGGTGATGGGGCCTGTGAGGGCGGGGGCGGGGATGGCGCGGATGGCGGCGCGGAGGCGTTCGGCGGCTTCGACACCGGAGGCTTCGCCGGTTTCGGGCAGGAGCGCGACGAACTCTTCGCCACCGATGCGGGCGAACAGGTCGTTCTTTCGCAAGGTGTCGCGGCAGGCTTTGGCGGCGCCGCGGAGGACGTCGTCGCCGACGGCGTGTCCGCAGGTGTCGTTGATGCGTTTGAAGTGGTCGAGGTCGAGGATGAGGACGCAGAAGGGGTGGTGGTAGCGGTGGCTGCGGACGAGTTCGCGCTGGGCGTGGTCGAAGAAGTGGCGGCGGTTGCTGGCGCCGGTGAGGGGGTCGGTGGTGGCCAGGCGCTCCATTTCGTTAGCGTAGCGTTTGAGCTGGTCTTCGGATTCAACCAGGCGCAGGCCGACGTTGACGTGGCTGCGAAGCTCCTCGGCGGCGACGGGTTTGACGAGGAAGCCGTGAGCGCCGTTGTCGAGGGCGTTGACGAGTCCTTCTTCGTCGCGGCGGGAGGTGAGGAGGATGGTGTAGATGAAAGGGGCGTTGGCGCGGTCGCGAAGGCGGCGGCAGATGGCCGGGCCGTCCATGCCGGGCATGTTCCAGTCGAGGATGGCGATGCGCGGGGGTTGGGGGCTGTTGAGCGCGAGCCAGGCGGATTGGCCGTCGGTGGCTTCGATGACGTCGTGGCCCCAGCCGGACAGACGATGGCAGATGTCGGCGCGGATGGTAGGGCTGTCGTCGGCGACGAGCACTCGCATAGGCGGGGTTCCTGGGGGCTGGGCTAGCGGCCCGTTGAAAAAGACACCGCGTCGGTGGGGACATGGCGCCTCATCCCGCCAACGGCGGGATCGCAACGTGTCCCCGCAACAGACGCGACATTTTCAACAGGCTGCTAGGCTATGGCCTGTTTTTCAGCAATGATAGCGGGCGCGCGGCGCGGCGCCAAGGGGGAGGTTGCGCGGACGGGGCGAACCGGAGGGATCGGACACGGCGGACAAGTCGGACAAGGCGGGCGGGGTGGATGGAATTGGTGGTTGCGGGGGATGGGGCGGGTGGGGGATAATGTGGGCTTGGTCCGCGAAATATCTCTCTGGAGGGCGGCGCATGGCTTTGGTGATCGATTGTCACGAGCACATCATCAACAAGCGGGGATTCCTCAACCCGAAAGGCGAGACGGTCGTGCTGCCGGAGGAGATGGTGGCGATCATGGACGCGAAGGGGATCGACAAGGCGTGCGTGCTGCCGCTTTCGTCGCCGGAGACGTATCACTTTGTGCAGTCGAACGAGGAGGTGTTTGAGGCGTGCGACCGGTTTCCGGACCGGTTCGTCCGTTTCTGCAGCTTGGACCCGCGGATGACGGACAACAGCCCGGAGCACGATTTCGTTCCCGTGCTGGAGTATTACCGGGACAAGCAGGGGTGCCGGGGCATGGGGGAGTTGGTGGCGAATCTGTGGTGGGATGATCCGCGCGTGCAGCGGCTGTTGGCGGGATGTGAGCAGGTGGGGCTGCCGGTGACGTTTCATCTGGCGGCGCATGAGTACAACGGCTATGGGCTGGTGACGGAGGCGGGTTTGTACGGTCTGGAGAGGGCGCTGGCGCGGTTTCCGCGGCTGGCGCTGGTGGGGCACTCGCCTGTGTTCTGGAACGAGGTGGCGCCGGTTCGCGAGCCGCGGCGGGGGCGGGCATCGGGACCGGTGGGGCCGGGGGGGCGCGTTCCGGAGTTGATGCGGCGCTATGCGAATCTCTGGGGCGATCTGTCGGCGGGGAGCGGGTACACGGCCATGAGCCGCGATCCGGCGTGGGGCTATGCGTTCATGGAGGAGTTCCAGGACCGGTTGATGTTCGGGCTGGACATTTGTCTGCCGAGCAACGACGAGGCGCCGCTGAAGAAGTTCATGGATGAGGCGGTGGCGGGGGGGAAGATCTCGCGGACGGCCTATGAGAAGATCATGGGGCTGAACGCGGCGCGTCTTTACCGGGTTTGAGGGCTTGGGTGAGGGTTTCGATGGCCTGGGCCATATGGAGGCGGCGGAGTTCGATGGATTCGGGGGTGGGGTCGGCGGAGATGGCGTCGGTGTTCAGAAGGTCCTTGTGGCGTTCCCACAGGCTGGGTTGGAGGGTCTTGGCCCTCTGGAGGAGGCGGTCGAGGATGGCGAGGCAGTCGGCGTCCTCGATGCTGTCGCGGAGGATTTCCCAGCGGATGGAGTCCACGGGGCCTTGGGGGGAGGGGTAGATGAGCCATGCGGCGGCCGCGGGGTCTTGGACGGGATGACGCCAGGGGTCTTGCCGCCAGGGGTTGACGGCGGGGCCGCGGAGGCCGGTGAAGCCCAGGCGGCGCAGTCGCCAGCACAGGGCGCGCTGGCGAGCGGGCGGGGTGTTGAGCGCCCAGGGCGCGGGGGCGTTGGGGGCGACGGACAACCAGACTTCGCGGCCATCTCTGCGCTGGGCGGCGATGAAGGCGGGGCTGAAGTCCTCGCGGTTGAAGGCCCAGATGTCGACAAGGCCGTCGAGATGGGCGCAGGCGGGCGCGGGGGCGCGGGCAGGTTCGTCGAAGGAGCAGAAGGTTCTGAGATTGGGGGTGGATTGGCGGATGAACTGGAGGGCGACTTTGGCATCGGGCATGGAGGCGGGGGTGGGCTCTTCGGCGACGGGAAGCCAGGCCAGGCTGATCCATGCCTTGGCGTCGAGGTGCTCTTGGGTCTGCCGCAAAAGGCGGTCGAGGCTCTGGAGTTGGCCGGGTTTGGCGTTGATCAGGTTCAGCCATCCGCCTTCGGGGCGAAGCCACGCGAGGCTGAGGGAGTTCTGGCCGCGGGGGTAGAGGAGGGCCATGCCTTGGTCGAAGCGATCCCAATCGAGCTGTTCTCCGCCGATGGCGGGGCGGGTGGCGTCGGGGTCGTTGACGCGGTGGTCGAGCATGTTGAGGCGGCAGCTGAGAAGAAGCTCGCCGAGGCTGGGGCCGGGCTTGTCGTTGAAGCCGAAGGCGGGGAGGAGCTCGGGGCCGAGGGGCTCGACGCGGCGCAGGGAGACGTCGTCGATCCATAGGCGGCCGGGCGGGGGGGCGGCGAAAGAGACGCTGGCCTTTGAGGGCTCGGCGCCTGTGGAGATGAGGCGCGTGACGTGGGTCCATTCGTCGTTGTCGGGCAGGTCGAACGCGATGTGACCTTTGACCTCGCACCGGCCGGCGGGCGTGGCCGCGGATTGGGAGCGGTACCAGAAGGAAAGGAGGTATTGAGCGTTGGGTTCGAGTTCGATGGAACTGGCGCGGCAGAAGGCTTGAGCGGCGGTCTGGCCTGGGGCTGGGGCGGGGCTGTCGAGCCGGAGGCTTGCGGGCTAGCTGCGGGCCGAGGCGGTGTCGAGGCATGTCTTGCAGGCAGGGCCGGGGCCGCTGGTCCACGTGGGGGCTTCCCATCCGGAGGGCAGGCCGGGGGCGATGGAGGCGCCGGTGCGGGTGGCGAGGTAGGCGGGGGCGAGATCGAGCGAGACGCGGAAGGCGCTGGCGGCGGGGAGGGCGAAGGGGTGGACGTAGACCGTGACCGCGACCGAGGCGCGGGGGGCGTTGTCTGGGGAGAAGTTGATGTAGCCGCGGTAGTCGCCGGGGCGTGTGGCGGGGCGGGCGCGGAAGGTGATCCAGTAGGTTTCGAAGGCGTGGTGGGGGATGTCGCAGGG
>CAYYEE010000348.1:0-5259 GCA_964470775.1 uncultured Planctomycetota bacterium
GCAAGGCGCTCGAAGCCTATTGCGGCGACTACAGTGGCTACCTGCCCTGCAAGCCCGCTTACGGCCGGGCGGCCGCCACGTTCAAGCTCGCCGGCGTCAAGGCAGACCTCGGTCTCTTCACCGACGGCGCCACGGGCGACATTTTGGAGACCAACCAGACCACGGCCGCCAAGATCCGCACCTTCTCCAATGACGGCGGCCCCATGGACCTCATGTGCATCGCCTTTGGCGCCAACACGGACCTCACGCGCCGCAACGCCAACTCGGCGCAGTGGCGCCAAACCGCGCCCTTCGGACTCGGCTGCCTGGCGGCGGGCGGCTACGTGGCTGACCTGCGCGTGTTCTACTGCGCCTCGTGGGGCATCTCGCCCGGCGAGATCGTCCGCTCAGGTGGTGAGATGGGCTACTACCCCGGCGGCGGAACGACCTACGACCAAATCCCCGTCTGCTACGGCATCGCCGCCACGCCCCGGTCTCTGCAGCTTCTGGGCGGGACCTCGCCGAAGTCGCTCAGCCACGGCAACTACACGTTGATGGCCGCCAGCCAGGCCAAGGGGCTCCCCACCGAGGCGAGGAAGAAGTCCTATCTTGAGCCCGGCGAATACAGCACGGGCAATGTGAACTACGGCGCCATGTCATCCTACGCCTATCGCGGCCAGGCGGTCATGGGCGCCTTTGACTGGCAGACCACGGCCCTCACTGACGCCACGACGCGCTTCCCCGCCCACTACAGCCGTCCGCTCGTGACGACCGAACTGGGCGCCCCGCTCTTCAAGACGCAGAAGCTGCTGGGCGGCCGGTCCATCGCGGCCGACACCTTCCTCCGCTCCCATCAAGACGGCCTGGCCATGCGGCCCGGCTACGGCGTCTACCACCACCGCGAGGGTTACAGCGTGCTGTACGGTGACGGACGCGCCGCATGGTTCGCCGACCCGCAGCGCCAGATCATGTGGACCGGCGCCGCGCCCCGGACCAACGGCGCCTCCATCTCGTCCATCTTTACGTCGCCAGGCAACTGGGAAGCGCAGAAGTGCGGCGCCAACTTCGCGAGCGTTGTCGTTGACAAGACTCTCACCGCCAGCGCCACGAGCTTCACGAACGGTCCCTCTCACGTCTTCCATCAATTCGACCTGGCGTCCGGCATAGACGAGGGCGCCAACCCGCTCCCCTAGCGGCCCGTTGAAAAAGACACCGCGTCGGCGGGGACATGGCGCCTCAGCCCGCCAACGGCGGGATCGCAACGTGTCCCCGGAACAGACGCGACATTTTCGACAGGCTGCCAGCGGGCGCCGTGGGCAGGGACACGCGCCGACCCAACGGAGGAAGAACTCAATGTCCAGAGGACTTGTCTTGTCTGTTCTTGCCCTGGCCGCGTTGGCCTGGGGCGGCCAAACCGAGTTCCAGCCTGGACCCGCGCCCAAGCCCGGCCTCATCTTCCACGCCACTTTCGACAACGGTCCCAAGGCAGACCTTGGAGCGGGCTGGCTGGAGATGCATCACTCCAGCTCCTATCAGCACAACCCCAAGCACGAGTTCCGATTTGTGGAAGGCCGCCTGGGAAAGGCCGTCAACCTTCGGCCGGGCAAGGGCGACGCCGAGTACGCCTGCTTCAAGATGCCCGGTCACGTGTGCGCGCCCGTGGGCACGCTGGCCTTCTGGTTCCGCACCAACGGTTCGGCCCCTTCCCTGCGCCTCGAGACCCAGTCCAATGACTTCTGGGTCATGATCCGGCTGCTCGACGTCAGCGGCCGTCCCGGCTCGCCCATCAACGTTTCCGCCGTGGCACGCGACTACGCCGCCACGCCCCTCACCCTGGATGACAAGACCTGGGGCGACGACAAGTGGCATCACCTCGCGGTCGTGTGGGACGAAACGCAGGGCCTGCGCGGCTATCTCGACGGCAAGGAGGCGGGTTCCTCCTGGGGCAAGGCGCCCTTCCACCGAGGCTATCTCTCCGCCGGCCGCCTGGCCATCACCGGCGCCGACTTCGACGATCTGCGCGTCTACGACGCGGCCCTGCCCGTCGAGGCGATTCAGACCCTGGCCCAAGGACGCGAACCAGCCGCCGCGCCCGCCAGCGCCCAAGTCCCGGTCAGCCACCGGCTCGAAGCGCTCTCGTGGGACAAGGCGCCCGCCTCGCAGTTCATCCCCGTCTCTGGCCCAACACGCATCGCCCGCGCTGACATCAGCGACGCGCGCGCCCTCCGCAAAAGCGGCTGGCGCGCCGTGGACGGCCGCCACGATTCCGCCTGGCCCCTCTACTACCACAGCTACGCCTGGCTCAGCGGCGGCAACCTTCATCTTACGCTTCAAACCGGCGCGCGCTTCAATTTCGTCCGCGCCGTGGGCCGCCTCAACCAGTCGTCGCTGTGCGAAGGCGCGGCGCTGGAACGGCCGGCCGCGGCCAAAGCGCTGCTTGCTTTTGACGGCGAACGCTTTGTGCGCGGCTATCCCATCGCCAGCGAGTGCGCCGCGCCAGCGGTGAGCGTGTACAAGAGCCCCAGCCGCGACAAGCTGCTCAACGACCGCCGGATGCTGAACGACCTCGCCTTGCTCCACGTGGCGCCGGGAACGGCGCGCGATTCCGAGCTGGCCGTCTTCCACCTCACGCCGTCTCAGCCGCAGGTCCTCTCCGGCGCTTCGCGCGCTCGGCTTATCCACTGGTACCGCCCCGAAGAGAGAAACGCCTTTGCCGCTTTAGCTCAGCCCAGCGCCGGCGCGATCCCCGTCCCGGCTCTGCGTTACGTCCACGTGATGAGCTCGCCCCAGCCGCAGGACACGCCTCTCAGCGCCGTGCGCCTCGTGCTGCGCGGCCAGGGATGGCAGGCAGGCAATCTAGTCAATGTCCGCGTGCACGACCCCTTCAACCTGTGGCGCGCGCTGGCCGACGTGGACCTGCGAGTCGAGACAGCGGGCGAGGCAGACGTGACGCTGGAGTTCCCGGCAACGCTGCTGCCGGCCGGCGTCGAGCTGTGGGCCACGATCATTAGCCGCGACGCAGGCCAGCTTGTTTGCGGGCCGGGCGCCTCGCGGCTGGTCCTCCACGGACCGGCGATGGACAAGGCCCGCGCCTCCTACCTGGCCTGGCAGCATCGTTTGCTCAAGGACAACTTTGCCATCATCAGCGAGCCGAGACCCTGGTTCAACAACGAGACCGACACGCCCCTGCGTGTGGCCAACGGCAGCTACGACGCCATCGCCCGCGTCATGCTGGACCTGTACGAGCGCTTCCCCACGGACCTCTGGACCCTGGGCTACATGTCTTACACACGGCCCAAAACGGACTTCTTCAGCAAGCTCCCCACGCCCCCCCTGCCTGTTGACGCCGCCTCCCCCCGCTGGGCGCTGCTGCAAAAAGAGCTCTTCAAGCAGTACCTCAGCTTTGCCCATTGGTGGGTGGATGAGCGCGGCGTGCCAAACGGCGAACTTGGCAGCACGGTTCAGGACGACACGGACCTTGTGCAGGACTGGCCCAGCCTCATCTTCCGCTATGACCCAGACGCCAAGCTGCGCAACAACCTGATAGCGCTCACAGAGACAGCCTGGACACGGAACATCCGCAACGGCCTCAATATCGCGCCACACTCATATCGCCACTCCTATGAAGAAGGCTTGAACGTCACGCCCCTGGCCGCGCTGCTGGATTACGGCAACCCCGTTTTTGTGGAACGACTGCTCGCCACAGCCCGGCGCTACAACGAGGTCTACCCGCTCAAGGACGGCAAGCGATACCCCGTACGCGGGAACCTCAGCACGGACAGCATCCCCAAGGAGATCGGCAAGGGCGGTCCGGGCGATACCGGCCGGCTATGGCATCCGGGAACACTGCTCGTTTGGTATAACGGCTGCCGCACTCTGACGAACATGATGGCTCAGTTCTTTGACGGCTTTGACGGCAAATGGCAGCCGCAGTACATGGACATTCCCCACCTCCTCTGGCTTCAGACCGGCGACCCGCGCTTCAAGCGCTCCTTCTGGGAAGAGGTCATCAAGGCGGCGCCCGACCCCACGTGGGTCCGCCTCGAAAACCGCGCCCTGCCGCCCAACACGCCGCTGGAGAAGCTTGTGCCCGCGTGGGGTCTGGGGTCGCTGGCCGGCACGGACCTGCTGGGCTTCGGCGACTACGAGCCCCTGCGCTTCAGCTACAACTCCTGGCACTTCTCGCGCGACAAGAAGTACTTGGAAGCGCCCATGGAGCGCATGTGGAAGCAGAACCATTACGCCATGCGGATTTGGACGCAGACCGGGCAATCGGGCGACCGCGTGGGGCCACACCGGAACTTGTTGGACTTCATGATGTACGGCGGCGTGCTTGCCGCGCGCGAGCACATCGTGCCCAACTTCGCGGTCAGCTATGAGGGGTTCCCTTTGGAAGCGGCGGCGCTGGTTGTGGACGACACGCCGGAACTGCTGCGCTGGACGGGGTACAACTTCGAGCCCAAGCCTGTGACGTTTAAGCTGCGCCTGTGGCGCCTGGCGCCGGGCGTCTACGACGTGCGCATGGGGCCGGACGAGAACGATGACGACCGCGTGGACGGAGACGTTCCGGCCGTCCGCATGGCGATCAAACGGTTCGACACGATCACGGTGACATTGCCGAGCCGCAAGCCGTTTGTCGTGGAGGCGAAGCTGGTGGAGAAGGACACGCCCCTTCACGACCGCTGCGATCTGGCCGTCAGCACGTTGGACGCCGAGCGCCAAGGCGACAAGATCACGGTCTACGCCCACAACATCGGCCGCGTGGGGACAGGTCCTTTTGAGGTGGTCCTCAAAGACGTCCATGGTCGCGAACTGACCCGCCGGAAACACGCCGGCCTGGACGGCATCGAGGACCTCCAGGACAAGAAGGCGGCCTTCACATTCGACGCCCCGCCCGCGGGCTTGCTCTTGGTCGAGCTTGCCGGTCCGGACAAAGAGATCACCGAGATCAACAACCGGGCGCTCATCCCCGCGCCATGACGCCGCGTCCGGCGCGCGGGCTTGCTCCGTTCGGTCGCGCCGGATAACATCTCGCACACGGCGGATTGGAGCCCCCGGCCGCCGCGACTCCCGTTGTTCGAGAACCCATCTAGAGGCCGTGGCGCGCCCAGCGCCACGGCCTCCCACTTGGCGCCCTTTGGAGGCACAGACGCATGACCCAACCCCGCAAGCGCATCCACCTCATCTGTCACGCCCACCTCGACCCGGTCTGGCTGTGGCAATGGGAAGACGGCATGACCCAGGCGCTGGCCACCTTTCGCGCGGCATGCGATTTCTGCG
>CAYYEE010000349.1:0-5259 GCA_964470775.1 uncultured Planctomycetota bacterium
AAACCCCAAGCCCCAAAACACCCGTCTCTTGACTCCCTGGCCCATTCAGATAGAATCCCTCCCTGTTGGGCCATGTAATGTTTCAGCGCCGGAAGGTTCCCGTACTATAGGGTCGCGGCATGCCGTGCGCCTGCCGTCTCCCCTGCGCCCGCCATTGAGGCGCCTGCGTTTTCGTTCAGGAATCCGCCCTTGTCCTCCCCCCTTCGCACTTATCAAGAAGCTCTGGATTTTCTCTTCGAGTTCGTGGACTACGAGAAGGTCAACAAGTTCAAGTACGACATCGAGACCTTCAACCTCTCGCGCGTCGAAGCGCTCATGGACGCCGTGGGCTCTCCGCAGCGCCGCTTCCCCGCCATCCACATCGCCGGCACCAAAGGCAAAGGCTCCACCGCCACCATGACCCGGCGCATCCTGGGCGCCGCGGGCAAGAAGGCCGGCCTCTACACCCAGCCCCACCTCACCGACCTCACCGAGCGCTCCACCGTGGACGGCCGCCCCATCTCCCGCCAGGCGCTGGTGGACATCGTCAACGAGATGAAGCCTTACGTCGAGCGCCTCCGCCAGAGCAAGCCCTACGAATCGCCCACCTTCTTCGACCTGGCCACCACCATCGCCTTCTGCCACTGCGCGCGCGAGAACGTCGATTTCGGCGTCATCGAGGTGGGCCTGGGCGGGCGCCTGGACAGCACCAACGTCTGCCGCCCCGTGGTGTGCGGCATTTCGCTGGTGGACTATGACCACGTCGAGCGCCTGGGGCACACGCTGGACAAGATCGCCTTCGAGAAGGCCGGCATCATCAAGCCCGGCGTGCCCGTGGCCGTGTGGCCCCAGCAGCCCGAGGCCATGGCCGTCATCGAGCGGGTGGCCGCCGAGCGCGCCGCTCCGCTGATCCGCGTGGGCCGCGACGTGGCGGCCGAGAACGTCAGCGAAGACCCCGGCCTCGCGCCCATGCTGCGCTTCTCCATCCGCGGCCGCCTGGCCCGCTATCCGGGGCTGGCCGTCCCCATCCTGGGCCTGCGCCAAGCCACCAACGCGGCCCTGGCCGTGGCTATGCTCGAGTGCCTGGCCGAACAGGGCAAGCTGGACCTGACGCCGGAGATCGTGGCGCGCGGCCTGGCCCAAACGCGGCTGCCCGCGCGCATGGAGCTCGTCAGCCTCTCCCCGCTCATCCTGCTCGATGGCGCCCACAACGTCATCTCCATGCGCAGCGTGTGCGAAACGGTCGCCCGCCGCTTCGCCGGCCGGCGCATTATTCTCATCTTCGGCGTGGCCCGCGACAAAGACGTGCCCGGCGTGCTCCAGCTCGCCATGCCCCTCGCCTCCGAGATCCTGCTCACCAAGTCCGACAGCCCCCGCGCGGCCAGCCCGGCCGATCTGCTGGACCAATGCCGCGCCATGGGGTATCGTCAAGCCAAAGCCTTTGAAGCGCCCGAGGACGCCCTGGCCGCGGCGCGCGCCCTGGCCGGGCCCGAGGACGTCATCCTCATCACAGGGTCCTTCTATCTGGCGGGCAAGTTGCGGCCGCTTCTCGTCAAAGACGAACCGGCCGGCTGACGCCAGCCGAAAGAGGTGAGCCGATGAGCCGATCCTGGTTGCGCGGGATGCGCCGCCGCGCCGCCGCCGCCGCGCTGGCCATGTGTCTCGCGGCCGCCGCCGCGGCGCAGGCGCCCCAAAGCCTGCCCTCCGACTTCGAAATGCTCCAGGCCGACCCTTCCGGCGCTGGCGCCGGCGCCACCACCGCGGCGCCGGCTTCGCCCGCGGTCCTGCCCGCGGCGCCGGACGCGGCCAAGCCCGAACCCGAAGGCCTGGTGGACCGGCAGAAATCCGTGTTCTCCGCCACGCGCCTGGCCGAATGCGTTCGTGAGATCGGGCGCCTGCCGGCTCACTTGCGCGAAGGGTGGCGCCAGACCGAGGAGATGGGGCTTCTCGACTTCAACGTCTGGTCCACCACGTTCCTGCTGGGCCTGCCCCTGGTGGCGCTGATCCTGGTCGCCGTGCCCGTGGCCGTGGCCATTCTGCGGCTGGCGCTCAACCGCGCGGCGCGCATCCAGCTGCGCTACCTGCTGCGGCTCGTCGAGAAAGGCGGCCGCCCCTGCGTGGCCGAGCGGCTGGGCCTGCTGCTCTTCTACGTGGTCCGGGCCGCCATGCCGTGGGCCGTGGCGCTGCTGGCGTTGTGGATTCTGCGCGACGGATTGGAGATCCTGCCCTCCGTCACCGGGCCCCTGGCGCGCATCGCCCTGGCGCTGGGCGGCTTGAGCGCCCTGGCCGCGGCCGTGCGCCGCCTCTTTGGCCGGGGCGGGACCGAACACCGCCTCGCGCACGTGGACGAGGCCTCGGCCGCGTTCCTCCGGCGCTGGCTGCTGCTCACCGTGGAGCTGGCCCGCATGGGCCTGCCCTTCATCATCGTGCTCGAAAGCCTGCCCGGACTGACGCGCACGGCCGAGCTGGCGCGCGTTCTCTTTCTCCTTCTCATGTGCGCCGTGGTCATCGCCGGCCTCTCGCGCCGCCGCAAGTTCGTCAACATGGTCACCGAGCAGCGCGGCCGCACCGAAATCACCCTGGCCTTCATCGAGACCATCCGGCCCATCGCCATGTTGTACGCCGCCACCGTGGCCATGCTGGCGGTCACCGGCTTCGCCGCGCTGTCCGAGTACCTGAGCTGGCGCGGGGCGTGGTCCACGCTGTTCGTCATGACCGGCATCGCGCTCAGCCGCGCCGCCGCCGAACGCCTGGACATGTACGCCAATCCCCCCATCGCCGGCGGCCGCCCCCTGGACGAAGAACAGCGCGAACGCCGCCAGCTCATCACCCGCTCCGCGGGCTGGCTGGCGCACGGCGCCGTGGCCGTGGGCTGCGCCGCCGCCATCCTCGCCGCCTGGGGCGTCACGATCGGCGATCTCATGGGCCTGCTCGATTACCGCCTCGTGGAGCGCGGCGAAAAGTCCATCACCTTCCGCAACATCGTCATCGCGTGCGTCCCCTTGTTCTTCGCGGTCATCGTGTCGCGCTGGGCGGGCGAAATCCTGCGCGGCCGCTCCGTCCCCATCCTCGCGCAGCTCGACCGCGGCCTGCAGCACGCCATCGCCCGCGGCGTCCATTACGGCCTGCTCTTCCTCGGCCTCTACATGGCCCTCGATATCCTGGGCCTGGACCTGGGCGCCATGACCGTCGTGCTCGGCACCCTCGGCCTCAGCATCGGCCTGGGCCTCCAGCCCATCTTCATCAACTTCATCTGCGGCATCATGATCCTCTTCGAGCGCCAGGTAAAAGTCGGCGACATCGTGCAGATCAGCGAGGGCATGGGCGAGGTCGTCAACGTCGGCAGCCGCGCCACCGTCATCCGCACCTACGACAACATCGACGTGGTGGTGCCCAACAGCAACTTCGTCACCAGCAACGTCATCAACTGGACGCTGAACGACCGCACCATCCGTCTGCGGCTGCCCGTGGGCGTGGCCTACGGGTCGGACGTGCGCCTGGTGGAGAGACTGCTGCGCCAGGTGGCCGCCGAGCACCCCAAGGTCCTCCACTACCCGGCGCCGGACGTGTGGTTCGACGAGTTCGGCCCCAACTCCCTCAACTTCACGCTGCTTGTCTTCATCGCCAACGCCGCCGACAACAAGCGCGTCCGCACCGACCTGAACTTCGCCATCGACGCGGCCTTCCGCCAGCACAAAGTCGTTATCGCCTTCCCGCAACAGACCATTTCGTTCCTGCCGGGGCCCGAGGGCGCTCTGCGCGTGCTGCACCTCGACGCCCGGAGCACGGCGCCCCAAGACCAGCCCCCACCCGCTCCCGGCAAGACGTAAGCCGTTCCCGCCGGTCATGCCTGGCCCACGGAGCCCGCGCCTATGCTTTCCGCAAAGTCTGTCGTGTTCCACCGCGGCGAATGGATCGTCACCTTCCACCCGCGCGGCGCCCGCCTCGACCTGCGCCACACGCCCACCGGCATCCGCGTCCGCGGCGTCATCAAAGTGTGGGCCGACTGGGAAAAGCCCAAGTCCGCGTGGACCGTGGCGCCGCCGGTGAACGACGGGGTGGAAAGGCTGGCGCTGTGGGGCCTGAGCTGGCGCGGCGCGGTGGAGTGCAACGGCTACCTCGTGTTCCAGGCCGACGGCGGGTCGCTGCGCCTTTCCTTTGCCGAGCGCGCCCTGCACGAGTACACGGGCCGCTTCGTCTTTGACGGCGAGGCGGAGGTCAAGGGCCGCGGCTTCGCCTGCCGCACGCGGCCCTCGGCCAAAGGCAGCGTGGCGCAGATGGCCGACGGCCCGGCCGACAGCGGCCTCAACGACTCCATCTTCGACATGGACCGCGACACGGTGTTGCGCCTGGGCGCCGAGACGCTGCGCATCCAGACCCGGCCCCAGCGCGCGCGGCCGGTCTTCCGCGTTCACATGGAGGGCCGCCCCGAGGACGGCGCCGCGTCGGTGATGGAGTTCTCCGTGATCCGCGACTACTACCGCTCGCGCTACGCGCCGTGGTACGCGCCCATCAACAAGAAGCGCTGCCCCGCCGCGCCCACGGGCTGGATGTCGTGGAACACGTATTTCGACAAAGCCGGCGAAAAGGAGAACCTGGATGAAGCCCGCGTGGGCGCCAAGTTCCTCAAGCCCTACGGCCTGCGCGTCTGGTCCATCGAGTCGTGGCAGGACAACTCCGACTCCCAGCCTTGCCGCAAGTTCAGCCACCTCTGCATGAAGCCCTACTCCATTCAGTTCCCCCACGGCATGAAGTGGCTGGCCAGCCAGATTCGCGGCCTCGGTTTTACGCCCGGCCTGTGGGTCGTGCCCTTTGGCACAGGCGACCAAGACCTCTACAACGCGCACAAGAAGTGGTTCCTCCACGACGCGCAGGGCAAGCCCTTGGTCAACTGGTGCGGCAACTACGTGATTGACCCCACCAACCCCGCGGCCCGGCGCCACGTCGAGTCCACGCTGCGCGCCAAGTCGGCGGAGTGGGGCTATGAGTTCTTCAAGATCGACGGCATGAGCGCGTGGGCCTCCACCTACAGCGCCAAGTTCTACGAACAGCCCCACGTCATCGCCCGCTTCGGCCGGCCGCAGGCCAGGCCCTACGAGACGTTCATCCGGAGCCTGCGCCGCGCCGTGGGCCCGGATCGTTTCATCCTGGCCTGCCAGGCCAGCTATGGCGGGCCCGATCCCTCCGTGGCCGACGGCGGCCGCGTGGGCCGCGACGTCGTGCGCGTCAACAAGGCGCCGGACTGGCGGAACTACCTGAGCCAGGTCTCCTGCACGCTGT
>CAYYEE010000350.1:0-5249 GCA_964470775.1 uncultured Planctomycetota bacterium
CCGCACCGTCGTGGTCGACCTCCCCGACATCCGCGGCCGCGAGTCCATCCTAAAGGTTCACGCCAAGAAATACAGACTGGCGCCCACCGTTGACCTGAAACGCCTGGCAAGGGGAACGCCTTCTTTTTCCGGCGCCGACCTCGAGGCCATCATGAACGAAGCGGCCCTCTCGGCCACACGCGCCGGCAAGGACATGATTGACAACAATGACCTCGAACTGGCGCGAGACAAGGTGCGCTGGGGCCGCGAGAAGCGCAGCCGCGTTATGGACGAGGCGGACCGCCGCATCACGGCCGTGCACGAAGGCGGGCACGCCCTTGTGGCCATGCTTCTGCCCGAGGTCGAGCCCATCCACAAGGTCTCTATCATCAGCCAGGGCATGGCCCTCGGCATGACGATGTCTCTGCCGGAAAAGGACGTCTACCATCTGCAGCGCCGCAAGCTTCTCGGCCAGATTTGTGTGGCCTTGGCCGGCCGGGTGGCGGAGGAGACGCTGTGCGACGACATCTCCACAGGGGCCAGCCAGGATCTGGAGACCGCCACCGACATGGCGCGCAACATGGTCTGCCGATGGGGGATGAGCGACGCCGTCGGGCCCGTCACCTACAGCGAGGGCGAGGACACCGTCTTCCTCGGCCGCGAAATCACGCGCACCCGCACGCACAGCGAGGCCATGGCCGTGCGCATTGATCAGGAAATTCGAGACATTCTCACCAAGGCGCAGCAGCGCGCCCGCGAGTTGATCGGGGCGAACAAAGACAAGCTGGTGGCCATTACGGACGGTCTGATGGCCCATGAGGTCCTCTACCGGGAGGATATCGAGAAGATCATGTCCGGCGAAGCCTTGTCGCCGGGCGACAGGGCTTCCACGGAAGGGGAAGGGGGCAAGCGTTGATCTCGCTGGAGGCCCAGCCCGTGGCGCCTGCGCCGCGCCCTTGCCGCCAAGACATGGCCCTGGGCCGTGGGGTGATGCTTCCGCTGGGCTCGCGCTGTCTCGTCATGGGCATCCTCAACGTGACGCCCGACTCCTTCTCCGATGGCGGCAGCTTTTTCGATGCGGACGCCGCGGTGAGTCACGCGGCCCGGATGATCGAGGACGGTGCGGATATCCTGGACGTGGGAGCGGAGTCGACGCGTCCGGGGGCGCAGCCGGTCACGCCGGAAGAGCAGATTCGGCGCGCGGTCCCTGTGATTGGCCGCATCCGTGAACGTTTTGACGTGCCCATCAGCATCGACACATCGTCATCCCGCGTGGCCGAGAAGGCGCTGGACGCGGGCGCGGACATTGTCAACGACGTAACGGCTTTTCGCGGCGACAGTGGCATGATCCGTCTTCTCGCGGAGAGAGGGGCGCCGGCGATCGCCATGCACATGCAGGGCACGCCGCGGACGATGCAGCAGTCGCCTTCCTATCGTGACGTCGTTCTGGACATTCTGCGCTTCCTCGAGGAACGCCTGTCCGCGGCCGCGGCTGGCGGAGTGGCGGTGGACAGAGTGCTGGTGGACCCCGGTTTCGGCTTCGGCAAGACCCTTGACCACAACCTGTCGCTGCTGAATCGTCTGGCGGAGTTCCACCGCCTTGGGAGGCCCCTGGTGGTGGGGACTTCGCGCAAGGCCATGATCGGAGCGGTTCTTGGCGGCCTGCCGGTCGGCGAGCGGTTGATGGGGACGGCGGCGACCGTGGCGGCCAGCGTGGCTCGCGGCGCCCACGTTGTCCGCGTGCATGACGTTAAGCAAATGGTCCAAGTCGTGCGCATGACGGAGGCCATTGAAGGAGCCAAGGGGTGATGGACTGGGTTCTGCTGGGCAAGGCGGTCATCGAGATCGCCATCATCGCCCTGGTCGTCTACGCCGTGCTTCAGTTCCTTCAGGGCACGCGCGGCGCCGGCGTTCTGCGCGGCCTGGTCTTCACGGTCGCCATCTCCATCCTTACGGTTCTGTTTGTCGTTGACCGCCTTGCGCTCGATCGTCTCCGCCTCATCATGGACCCCAGCGTCCTGATCGCTTTCCTGCTGCCCATCATGGTCCTCTTTCAGCCCGAGTTCCGCCGCGTGCTGGTGCGGCTGGGCGAGGCGCCCATGTTCCGCTGGCTCTTCAAGACTGAGCCCGTCCTTGCCGCCAGCGTCATCCGTGCGGCGGAAGAGCTCTCCAAACACAAGTTTGGCGCTTTGATCGCCATTGAGGGCGAGGTCGGGCTGGGGACCTACGTGGAAGGGGGGGTGCGTCTTGACGCCGAGGTGACCACGGAGTTGCTGGTGGCCATCTTCTGGCCGGGCGCGCCGCTGCACGATGGGGCCGTGGTCATTCGCGGCAATCGCATCGCGGCGGCGGGTTGTCTGTTCCCCCTGACGGAGAACCCCTCGGTGAGCCGGAACCTGGGCACGCGGCACCGCGCCGCCATCGGCGTTACGGAGGAATCAGACGCCGTGGCGCTGGTCGTTTCCGAAGAGACGCGCGAGGTCTCCATCGCCTATCGCGGAAGGTTGATCAAAAACCTCGACCGGGCCGGCATGGAGCGCGTCTTTAGCGAGATTGCCGCCGAGTCGCGAGGCTGGACTGGCGCGGAGGGACACAAGAACGCCAAGCGCGGCGGCATAAGCGCCTGACCGCCGCCGGCGCCTCAAGGGATCGGAGGAGTCGTGAGACTGCGCTCTCTGCCCATCAAGGACGTGCGCAACATCGTGATGTCCCTGGTTATCGCGATCGCTGTCTGGTTCTACGCCTACAGTTCCAGCCTCGCCACGAGGATCAGTACCGTGCGGGTCAACATCGTGGCCAAGTCGGGCTGGATGGTGACGCGGGTGACAGGGCCCTCCGGCCGCGACATGGTCGTCAAACTGGACGAGTCGGCCGGGCCCCAGTCTCAGGAGACGCACGTCTTTTTGGTCTCCGTCGAGGTGATGATCCAGTACCCCCGCCGCTCCGAAGACATCGTTCAGGAGGCGATCCAGGCGGGGAAGATCTACGGTGAGATCACGATTGATGCGCCAACGGAGGACGAGGAACGCGAGAAGATGCCGGTCCTGATCTTTCCCGCGGATTTCAAGGCGCCTTCCGGACTGGGCGCGAGCATCATCAAAGTCCTGACTCCCCGGCTGTTTGTGTCCATCGCCCAAGAAGAGACGCGCCAGGACGTGCCCGTTGAGCCCGTGGTGGTCGCCACGCCGCCTGGCACGCGTGTTGACTCGAAGTGGCCCACACCGGACCGGGTGGCGATCACAGGGCCGCGCAGCGTTGTTCAACGCCTCGACAAGATCAAGACGGAGCCCATTGACATCCGGGGCGCGGAGCCGACCTTTAACAAGGCGATCCCAGTCTCCACCAGGATCAACGAGAGAGTCGTGTTGGACGGCGTCGAGCGCCGGGTCCGCTGCAACACGGCTGTGGAGTGCACCATTTACCTGGCGCCGCAGCCTGTGGAGAAGGAGTTCACAGGTGTACCGATCATGCTTCTGACCGAGCCCGGTTTTCCGTACGATGTTAGAATCATTTCAAGTGGGAAGATCAACGTTCGCGTTTCCGGGTCTCCGGCCGCGCTCGCGAACCTGACCGAGAAGGACATCCTGCTCTTTGTGGATGTCAACGCGATGGACCGCAAGCCGGGCCCTCAGTACCGGGACGTGCTGTGGAAGGTGCGGAACGTGCCAGCCGGCGAGACCGTGACCGTGAAACAGCCGGAGCAGGTGGGGGTGGAACTCACGCCGAAAAGCGCTGCTAAGCCGTAGGACGGAATGGGAGGCATGTCCATGACCGACTGTGTTGGGCTCGTTGAGATGCTTCGCTCTTTCCGCACGCGCAAGGAGGCCATGGACCGGCTTGTTGAGCAGGGCGAGGCCGCCGTGGGGCCGCTTGTTGAAGCGTTGGCCAGCCGGAACGAAGGCGTTCGCTGGGCTGCGGCTCGCTGCCTTGGCGAGATTGGCTCCCGCGAGGCGGCGCCCCGTCTCATCGAGTTGCTTGATTCGCCTTCTGACGCCGAAACCGCCAGAGGGGCGCTGACGATGATTTTTGGCGCGGACTTGGGCGGCTCCCCAGGCCCGTGGCGCGACGCGCTGGCGGGCCGGTCGCAAAAAGGGGGGCCGGCGTCGCAAGCCGCCGAGGACGAGCGCCTCCTCGCCGAGGCCACCCGCGGCCTGGATGCCACAGTGACCACCACGGGGGGGACCAGCTTCGTGGAGATGCTTCTCGCCGACGGCCGCCGCCAGAAGGTGCGCGTCGTCATGGGCGCCACGGACTCCGAGAAGTCGCCCATCGTCATTGTGTACACGGAGTGCGCTCCAGCCGATCCCAAGCTCTACGAGTTCGCGCTCCGCACGAACCTCTCGCTTCCCTACGGCGCACTCGCCCTGCGCGAGGTGGACGGTCGTGACAGACTAGTGCTGTTCAATAGCCTGTCGCGCGAATGTCTCTCACCTCAGGCCCTGCGCAAGACCATCGTCTCAGTGGCGGAGAAGGGCGATCAGATCGAGCGCCGGCTTACCGGTCAGGACGCGCGCTGAGGGCGGGGGGAGCGGCGGCGGGGTGGGGGCAGGCGTTCCGCCCAGTTGCATCTTTGCCCAAATCCGGTTAGCATTCAACCCATAATATCTCGCAGGCGATTTCAGAGGAGCGAAGAGATGATGCAGGGGTCTTACGTGGCGCTGGTGACTCCCTTTCGTGACGGCAAAGTTGACTATGGGGCTCTGGAACGCCTTGTCAACTTCCACGTCGAGCAGGGCACGGACGGCGTTGTCCCGTGCGGCACGACCGGGGAATCGCCGACCCTCAGCATGAAGGAACATGAGGAGGTCGTGGCCGCAACCGTGCGTTTCGCGGCGGGTCGTATTCACGTCATGGCCGGGACAGGCGCCAACAGCACGTCCGAGGCGGTCGAGCTGACGCGCGCGGCCGAAGAGGCCGGCGCGAACAGCGCGCTCCTGGTGTCTCCTTACTACAACAAACCCGAGCCAGAAGGGATGTACCTGCACTTTAAGACTGTGGCCGAGTCCGTGGGCATTCCCCTTGTGCTATACAACATCCCGTCCCGCACCGGCCGGGAGATTGCTCTTGAAACGCTGGTGCGCTTGTCGGAGATCAAGAACATCACCGGCCTCAAGGCCGCCTGTGGCAGCACGGACAGGGTCACCGAAGTGGTTCGCCGCACCAAGTTGGAGGTTCTTTCCGGCGACGACAGCATGACGCTGCCGTTCATGTCGGTGGGGGCCAAGGGCGTGATCTCCGTGGCCGCGAACATCGTTCCCACCGACGTGCGC
>CAYYEE010000351.1:0-5234 GCA_964470775.1 uncultured Planctomycetota bacterium
TATCTGCCTGCCTATCTGAATCATAGGAGCGCGGGCGGGGTGTGTCAAGACGCGGGGACAATGCCTCAACGCCGGATGGGACACGGTCGTTGCGGCTCAGCCGCTGGCTGGGGCAAGGCGAGGGAGGGCCGGGGCAAGCCCATGAGCACGGGCTGGAGATAGCCTTTGCCCGAGGCGAGAGGGGTGACGGCGCCCAAGTCGCCCGGGGGCCAGAAGGTTCCGCGGGGCGCGCCAAGGTAGTTGTAGTCGCTTTGGATGGCGCGGCCGCCCTTGCCCGCGGTGTCTTCCCAAGACCAGCGGCCCAGCCAGCGCCAGTCGCCGGAGGACGCTGTGGCGGCGTCGAAGCCGCCGGCGCGCTGGAAATGGGCGGGGCTGTTGGCGGCGGTGGCGGGCAGGCCGCCTTCATCGCCGTTGCTGTGGCAGGTGCGGGTGTTGTCCACGGGCATGACGCCGCCCGCGCTGGGGCGGAAGAAGGCTCTCACATCGCTGACATAGCCGCCTGGCGGATGAGGGCGCCGGCCACGGCGCGGCCAAAGGCGAAGACGTCGGGGCTGGGCAGGAGCATGCTGCTGGCGGCGGCTTGAGCGAACTGCCCGGCCATGTGGCGCGCGGCGAGGCGGTCTTCGGCGGCGGCCAGCGTGGCGCCGCGCAGGCCGGCGGCGCGAGACCAGGCGAAGAACCGGTCCATGGCGGCGTCCACGTCGAGCGCGACAGAGGGGACGCCGGACCGGCGGGCGTGGAAGCTGATGGAGATCTCGGGGCCGCACTCCTCGCGGCCTTCCTCCAACATGCGGGGCGCGCCGCCGAGCATGACTTCGTCCACACCCAGGGTGAGGACGGCGCTGGCGCGGTAGGCGCGGAAGGTGTTGATGGCGCGGCGGGCCAGGGCTTCTTCGCCGCGAGGGATGTCGATGAGGGACTCCTTGCCGAGGCGGAGCATGCCGTCAAGAAATTTCCTGGTTGTCATGTGCGGGGAGGTTGTAGAATTCACGCATGGGTCGCATGGGACGCATGGACGCCGAGATGAGAGGAGCGTGGACGGTCTATGAGAGAGACACGGATGGCTGGCTGGCCGCGGGTGGTGGCGCATCGTGGCGCGAGCAAAACGACGCCGGAGAACACGCTGCCTGCGTTTGTGAAAGCGCTGTCCTTGGGCGTGGCGGAGGTGGAGTTCGACCTGTGGGCCACGGCGGACGGCGGGGTGGTGGTGTGCCACGATCGCACGCTGGACCGGACCACGACAGGCAAGGGGCTGATCCGCGACGCCACGCTGGCCGCGCTGCGGGGGCTGGACGCTGGGGTGTGGCGTGGCCAGGAGTGGGCAGGCGCTCGCGTGCCGACGGTCGAGGAGGTCTTTGAGCTTGTGGCGGGCCGGGCGGTGATGAACATCCACGTCAAGGAGCCTGGCCCCGGGGGGCTGATTCTGAAGCGTGTGAAGGAGCTGGCCGAGCGGCATAAGGTGGTGGAGCAGGTCTACGTGGCCGGGCAACGGGACGTGATGGAATGCGCCAAGGGTTTGGCGCCGGAACTGGGGCGGTGTTGTCTGGAAGGCGCGGCCAAGGGGAGCGAGCAGATCGAGCGGGCGCTGGAGCTGGATTGCCAGCGGATTCAGTTCAGCGTGAAGTGCTGCTCGGACGACGATATCCGCCGGGCGCGCGACCTGGGGCTGGTGGTGAACTTCTTCTTCTGCGATGAGCCGGTGGAGGCGGCGCGGCTGTTCGACGTGGGGGTGATGGCGCTGCTGACGAACTGCCCGGAGGTGGTGAAGCCGCCCGCGGTCAGATAATGACTGCGTTCTGGCTGCGCAGGACGTCGCGGAGGGCTGCGGCCGGTACATCGGCCACGGAAATGCCGCGCTGCGCGGCGAGGGCGGCGGCGCAGCCCGCGGCTTGGCCGGTCTGGTTGCAGTTGACCATGACACGCAGTGCGCCGTACGCGCCACGGTCGGCGTCCATGAGCCGGCCGGCGACCAAAACGTTGCGGGCGCCCTGGGGCACGAGGGCGCGGTACGGGACTTGATAGAACGCGGGGTTCTCGGCGGTCTGGGGGCGCCAGCGGCCTTCCTGGAGCTTCTCGCCGGGGACTACATAGACCTCGCGGCCGTCGAGATAGCGGAAGGTAAGGCCTGGCTTTTCGCTGTGGTGGATGTCCACGCGGTAGGTTCCGTTGGCGATGGCGTCGGGGAAGCGGAAGCCGGTGAGGACTTCCTGCTCGGTGACGCGGTGGACGCACCGGGCGTGGCGCGTTTCGCGCACGCCGACGTGGGCGGGGAGGTTCGCGAGCAACGACTCGGGCAGGTTGGGCTCAAAGGCGCGGATGGCGTCGCACAGGGCGCGGGTCTGGCGGCGGCCCTCGATCTCGGCGGCGGTGAGCGCGTCCGCGTCGGAGCAGTCCACGTCCACCATGCGCGTGCCGGCCACGAGCGTGTCATCGCTGGCGCCGGGGACATGGGCGGTCCAGAGGAACCCGCGTTGGGCGGACGGGGGCAGGTCGGCGGCTCGGAGCATGGCGGGCCACGAGAAGTCGGGCCGCTTCCGGGCCAGGGTCTGGATGCCTCGGAGGATCATGCACGTGGTGGGCGGCTGGAGGCGGGGCCGCGTTTCGCATGGCAGGCCCATGCGCGCCACGAGGTCGCCGTCGCCCGTGGCGTCGATGAAGACCTTGGCGCGGATGGCGCGGCGGCCGGTCTTGTCCTCGATGGCCACGGCGTCGAGGCGGCCGCTGTCAATGATGGGGGCGCAGAAGCGCGTGTGCAGGAAGGGGCGCACGCCGGCTTCGCGCGTCAGTTCGTCGAGCTCGATCTTGAGCTCTTCGGTGTTGAGCACGCAGTGGCGGTCGGGATTGCGCGTGAAGACCGTGACGCCGCCGCGCTTCTGAAGGCGCTCGATGACTTCGGTGGTCAGGCCGGCGATGATCTGGCGCTCGAAGTTCGTGTCGAGCGTCGAGTGCCAGATGCTGACCAGCCCGGCCGTGGCCATGCCGCCGAAGAATCCGCAGGCTTCGACCACGCACGCGCGCGCGCCCATCCTGCTGGCGGCGACCGCGGCAAAGACGCCTGTGCAACTGCCGCCGAGGACGCAGACGTCGCAGTCTTCGACGAGGGGAAGGTCGCGCGCGGGTTCGTGGATGGTGTTCATGGGTCTTAGCAGCCTGTTGGAAATGTCGCGTATGTTCCGGGGACACGTTGCGATCCCGCCGTGGGCGGGCTGAGGCGCCATGTCCCCGCCGACGCGGTGTCTTTTTCAACGGGCCGTTAGTGTAGTGTTTCAGAAATAGCTTTGCTATCTCTGAAACACGACATGACACAAACCCGGCGCTTGACGCGTCTAAAGTATCGAGTTAGCCCGCCCTGTGGTGTTTCGGAAATGCAAGGCATTTCCGAAACACCACATCAGGCCCCGATGGTCAGCAACGCCTTGAGCGCAAGGCCGCCATGCGGCGCGCAAGGACCATACTACAGCGCATGACCGGGGCCGAGTCAATCATTCGCATGGTCCGGCAAGTCGGAGATGTCCGAACCGGTTGTCGCATTGGGCGACAGCGGTCGCCGCGGTTGACGTGAACTGGTCGCGTGTTATAATCGTGAAACAGGTAACGAATTTGGCCGCATGACGCATCGGAGTCTGAGGGGCTTTGTGGTGATTCCCTTACGCGCGCGGCCACGGCCGAGTTGCGTTCCGCGACGGACCTTCCCTCCGCCCGGTGGCGCGCTCCCTGGAGGGAGACGGATATGGATACTTTTATTGACGCAGGCTTGATTGAGAGCCAGCTCAAGGCGGGCCGCGCGCCTGACCGCGGCCGCGTGAGGGCGGTGCTGGACAAGGCGCGCGAGAAGAAGGGGCTGCCGCCCGAGGATGCGGCGGTTCTGCTGAATCTGGAAGACGAGGACGTCTGGGCCGAGGTCTTTGATCTTGCGCGGCGGATCAAGATGGACATCTACGGCCGCCGCATTGTCCTCTTCGCGCCTCTGTACGTGGCCAACCACTGCACCAACGACTGCGTCTATTGCGGGTTCAGGACCAGCAACGACAAGGTGGCGCGCAAGGCGCTGACGGAGGAGGGGCTGCGCGAGGAGGTGCTGGCGCTGGAGCAGGCGGGGCACAAGCGCCTGATCATGGTCTATGGCGAACACCCGCGGTACGACGTTCACTACATTGCCTCCACCATCAGGACCGCCTACGCCACCAAGACGCCGGACGGCAAGGGCGAAATCCGGCGCGTGAACGTGAACGCGGCGCCGCTGGACGTGGACGAGTACCGCATCCTGAAAGAGGTGGGCATCGGCACGTTCCAGGTGTTTCAGGAGACGTATCATCCGGGGCGCTACGCGGAGTTGCACCGCTCCGGCAAGAAGCGGGACTATGCGTGGCGGCTCTACGCGCTGCACCGCGCGCAGAAGGGCGGCGTGGACGACGTGGGCATGGGCGCGCTGTTCGGGCTGTACGACTGGCGGTTCGAGGTGATGGGCCTGTTGTACCACGCGCTGGATATGGAGCGCGAGTTCGGCGTGGGGCCGCACACGATCTCGTTTCCCCGGTTGAAGGCCGCGGAGAACACGCCGTTCGCGGCCGCGGCGTCGCCCTATGCCGTGTCGGACCGCGACTTCAAGCGGCTGGTGGCCGTGATCCGGCTTTCGGCGCCGTACACGGGCATGATCTTGACGGCGCGCGAGCCGCCGGAGTTGCGGCGCGAGGTGATCCACCTTGGCGTGAGCCAGATTGACGCGGGCTCGCGCATCGGCATCGGCGGCTACACGCAGCAGGACAAGGAACACCTGCCCGACCGCGAGCAGTTCAACCTGCACGACACGCGGTCGCTCGACGAGGTGATCCGCGAGCTGGCGCGGATGGACTACATCGTGTCCTTCTGCACGTCGTGCTACCGCGCGGGCCGCACGGGCCAGCACTTCATGGAATACGCCAAGCAAGGATTCATCAACGAGTTCTGCATGCCCAACGCGGTGCTGACGTTCAATGAGTACTTGCTGGATTACGCGTCGGAAGAGACGCGGCGCGCGGGCCGGGCGTTGATCGAGCGCGAGCTGTCGCGGCTGCCCGACAGCCGGCGCGAGGAAGTGCGCAAGATGCTGAACCAGATGGCGCAAGGCAAGCGGGACCTGCGGTTCTAAGCCCGAAGGGGCAGAGCGCCGGGGACATGGCGCGGAAGTCCGCCAACGGCGGGATCGCAACGCGTCCCCGGAATCGGGAAGCCATGAGCGGATACAGGACGGAGAG
>CAYYEE010000352.1:0-5210 GCA_964470775.1 uncultured Planctomycetota bacterium
CACCCTCGGCGCCGAGCCCGCCGACATCGCCACAGCCACCGCGGAAATGACCGAACGCGGCCTGCTGCTGCCCGTGGCCGCCGCCGACGGACGCCCCTTTGTCCCCGCCCGGCCGCCCGACCGCATCCGCGTCCTCGACGTCATCGAGCAGGCCCGCCAGTCCTCCGCCGCCCTCTGCGACATCCGCGACACCGCCCTGCGCGCCGTCATCGACGCCGTGTTCCAGGAGATCAGCGCCAGCAGCCGCCAGGCCGCCAGCCTCACCCTTGCCGAGGTCAACGACAGAATCGCCGCCCTCGAACCCAGGACCCCTGCCCCATGACTGCGCGTCTGACCATCGTCTCCGGCCCTGAATCGGGCCGCTCGTTCGAGGTCCCCCCTCAGCGTCTCACCATCGGCCGCGACCCGTCCGCCATGGTGCGCATCGAAGACGACCGCGCCTCGCGCCTCCACGCCGCCATCGAAACCCGGCCCCAAGGCGTCTATGTCCTCGACCTCGGCAGCTCCAACGGCCTCTTCGTCAACGGCCAGCTCGTCACCGAGCATCTCCTCCGCGAAGGCGACATCCTGACCATCGGCCACACGCGCATCCGCTTCGGCGATCCAGGCCCGGCAGCACCCCGCCCCGCGCCTCCCATCCCCATCGCCGCCAGCGACGACCGCACCATCATCCTGGCGCCCCCGCCCCCGAACCCGCAACAATCCATCCAGCGCACCATCCTGGACCACCCCTCGCCCCAGGACGAGGGGAACCAGCGCACGGTCATCCAGCCATGACCGAGGTCCAGAACCGGATCGAGGCCATGCGCGTCCCCGGCCTGGGTCCGGCCACCTATCGCCGCCTGGTCAGCGCCTTTGGCTCGTGGCCCGCCGCCCGCGCCGCCTCTCCCCGGGACCTCCTGGCCCAAGGCGTCTCGCAAGCCGCGGCCAGCGCCCTGCGCCACCCGCCCGCCGATGCCGCGGACGAGCTCCGCCGCGCCCAGGAGCTCGGCGTCCAGATCCTCACCGAACAAGACCCCGCCTATCCCTCCGGACTGCGCGATCTGGAAGACGCGCCCCTGCTCCTTTACGTCCGCGGCCGCCTGTCCCCCCACGACGCCCTCGCTGTCGCCGTGGTCGGCTCCCGCTCCTGCTCCATCTACGGCCAGACCCAGGCCGAGCGCCTCGCCGCCAGCCTGGCTTCCGCCGGCGTCACCATTGTCAGCGGCCTGGCTCGCGGCATCGACGCCGCCGCCCATCGCGGCGCCCTCATGGCCAAGGGCCGCACCCTCGCTGTCCTCGGCTGCGGCCTCGCCTCCGTCTACCCGCCCGAACACGCCGAGCTCGCCGAGCGCGTCTGCCAAGCCGGCGCCGTCCTCTCCGCCCTGCCCCTCGACGCGACCCCCAGGCCCGTCCACTTCCCCATCCGCAACCGGCTCATCGCCGCGCTTTCTCTCGGCGTGCTTGTCGTCGAGGCCGCCAGCTCCAGCGGCTCCCTCATCACCGCCCGCCTCGCCGGCGAAATGGGCAAGGAAGTCTTCGCCGTGCCCGGCGACATCACCCGCCCCCAGAGCCGCGGCTGCCATGCGCTCATCCGCGACGGCGCCAAGCTCGCCACCTGCGCCGCCGACGTCCTCGAGGAGCTCGGCCCCCTGCGCGAAGCCCTCCCCCAGACCGTCCAGGAAGAAGAACCCACCCCCTACCTCAACCTCAACGAAGTGGAGCGCGCCATCTACGAGAGACTCAGCCACGAGCCCGTGGATATCGACGCTCTCTGCCGCCAGACGCAGATCGCCCCTGCCAACGCCGCCAGCGCCCTCCTCGCCCTGGAGCTGCGCTCCCTCATCCGGCAGCTCCCAGGCAAGCGCTTCGTCCTCAGCGCCCGCTGGCCCGCGCCCCGCCGCTGACCGAGGCCGCCGCCTCTATTTCGCGGCCGCCTTGCCGGGGATCGAGACCCCCACCAGCAGCAGCCCGTCCTCCACGGTCTGCAAACAGGCGGAGCCCACGTCCTGGTACCCGGCCAGCGCGTCCATCGGCGGCGCTTGGTCCCAGTCAACGGCCTCCAGGATCGCCTTGATCGGCGCGGGCGCGTCCTCCATCCCCTGCTGCAGTCTGTCCCGCACCATCGCCCACGCTTCTTTGGTCTTGTCCGCGTTGCCCTTGGCGCCCTTGCGCTGGTCGGCGTACGCCATGCCCGTCCAGCCCTCCGCCGGCAGCGCGGCCATCGCCTGTTGATAGGCCGCCACGTCCTTGAGCGACTCTCCCTTGCCGTTCAGGAACCGCAGGTAGCGTTCCGTCTCTTCGCGCCGCGCCCCAAAGACCAGCCGGTCCTCGAGCACGCAGAAAGCCGGCAAGGGCGTCCCGGCCGCGCCTTCCTCCCCGCCCGGCCGCTTGAAGGCGTACAGCGTCTGTCCCAGATAGTCCTGCGTCACGACCATCTGGGAAAGGAAGGGCGCCAGCCGTCCCAGCTTGGCCCAGAGCCCCTCAAACGCCTCGCGGCTCACCACGTCCACGATCAGGACGGCCTGCGGGTCTCCGTCTTCTCCCCCCGCGGCCGCGCTCTGGTACATGGACACCCGGTCCCCAAACACGGCCACGACGTCCTTGCCCACGTCAAAAGGCTGGCCGAGCTGCTCCGACAACTTGGCCATCTGCTGCTGATAAGCCACCTCGAACGGCGGGAAGAACGCCGTGGCGATCTTGCGCGCCTCGGCCCAGATCGTCTTGAGCGACAGCCGCATGGACCCGAACATCTGCACGTCCGAGGGGATATCGCCCGCGTCCATCAGCGGCCCAGGCTCCGGCGCCAGAATGGCCGAGACGCCGCGCTTCTCGCCCGTCGTCCGCAGGAACATCCGTGTCACCGAGCTCCGCTCCTGAAACGCGAACCCCGCCCCCGCGCCCAGCAGCGTGTCCAGACCCAGCGCCCGCATCTTCGCCGGCCAGAGCGGGTCCTCCTTGGGCTTCACCGTCCGCATAATCGCCGCCAGGTCGAGAAACGCCGCCCCCTCCAGGTCCGAGCCCACCCGCTGCATGGTGCGCGTGTGGTTCTCCGTGTTCACCAGCGCCGACGCCGGCGGATCGGCCAGATGGCGCAACGCCGCCTTCACCGCGCTCAGCGGCGTCCCGGCCACGAACACATCCTTGGCCAGCGCATAGTGGAACCCCTGGCGGGCCTCGTCCGCCTTGGCCGCCTCGCCCTCCTTCACGAGCGGCATCCACCCGATAATCCGCACCCCTCCCTCGTCGTCCTCCACGCGCTCAAAAACCTTCTCGTCTTCCGCAAGGATCTTCTCCTGCAGCCGCTGCATAATCCCCATCAACGCCCCGCCCCGAGGCCCCGTCTCCAACAACACGAACACGCCCGCCTTAAGTTCGCCTTCCGCCGGCGCTTCCAACGTCACCGCCAGCAGCGCCTGCCCGTGGAAGATCGCCCCCACATCCGACAGCGTCATCCCAAACTCATCCTGCACCGCCTTGGCCAGCGCCTCCTTGGGCTTTTCCAGGAAACGCTGCAACTGCGGATCCTCCAGGGCCGCCAGAAAGCCCGCCTGCCCGGCCTTTTCGACAAAACGCGGCACGCTGGCCACGTTCATGTAGAAGATGGTCTCTTCCGGCAGCGTCCGCTCAAAAGGAACCGGCGCCGCCCACGCCGCGACCGCCACCACCATTGCCGTCCAGACCGACAGACCCCGTGCGCTCATCGCGTTTCCTCTCCCTGAGAATGCCCAGGCGGCGCAAAAGCGCCCCGCGCCTCGCCAAGGCGCGCCTCGGCCCCAATCCATGTCCAGCGGCGCCGCCCCGTCACTTGTTGCCCGCCGCCGAGTCTACAACCGGCGGCCGGAAATAATGGAACCCCGTGTTCGGGTGGTTCTTGTCAAACGCGAACGCGTCGCGGTTGCGCAAGAAGTCCTTGACGTAGTTCATCGGAATGGCGAACGACAGCCCCTCCGTCAGCCACCCCGCCTTCATGTTCGTCACGCCGATCACCTCGCCGCGCATGTTAAACAGCGGCCCCCCGCTGTTGCCCGGGTTGATGGGCGCCGTAGTCTGCAAGAACACCAGCCCGCCGAAGTCCCGCTTGTCCGTGCTGATGATCCCCTCCGACACGCTCCGATCCAGGCCCAGCGGATTGCCCAGCGCAAACACCGGCTGGCCAGCCCGCGTCTCGTCCGCGTCGCCCAGCGCCAGCGTTGTCAGCTCCAGCCCCTGCGGCGGGTCGAACTTCAGCAGCGCCAGGTCAAGGAACGGGTTCACCGACACGATCTGAACCCCCTCGATCCGCCGCCGCGCAAAGCCCCGCTCGCGCCGCTCGAACAGCGTCACCGTCAACTCCTGCTCGCCCTCGATCACGTGGAAGTTCGTCACCACGTAGCCGTCTTTGTTCACGATGAACCCGGATCCGAGCCCCTGCGCCGATTGCACCATCACCACGCCCGGCCCCCACGTCTCCACGTTCTCCTTCACGCTGGCCGGCTCCTGCCGCCGCGTCTCGTAGAAATCGCTCTCCCGTCCCTTGTCCGCCTCGCCCTCCTGCTCCGTCGCCGCCTCGCGCTTCACCACCTGCGCCAGCGGAATCGTCACCACGTCATACCCCAGATCCAGCACCAGGCTGTCCGGCCGCTCCTTGATGACGTCGGCCGTCACCGACGCCCCAGACCGCAGCAACACCTTCTCCACGCCGGCCTGCGCCGCGCCCGCCATCGCCGCCGCCGCCACCGCCGCAAGGACGAATCTCTTCATTTCGCACGCTCCAAAGGGACCGCTTCAAGGTATCACAGCCTCACCGGCCTGTCAAAGCGCTTCCCTTCCACCGCCGGCAGTGGTATCTTGCCGTAGACTGCGTTTCCGGGCTCGGGGACATGTTGCGGAAGCCCGCCACCGGCGGGTTCGCGACGTCTCCCCGCAACAGGCGCAGATGTCCGCCAGACCCGCAGGAGCCTCTCCTATGACCCGTCTTCGGCTGGCCATCACCGGCGCCCGCGGAGCAGGCAAGACCGTCTTCCTCACCTCCCTGCTCAACCACCTGCTCGACGGCTCGCCCCAGACCCTGCCCGCCTTTGCCGAAAGAGGCGTCCTCTTCACCGCCCGCGAACACCCTCTGCCCCCCGACCACGAACGCTTCCCCTACGAAACCTACCTCGAATCCTTCCGCCAGCCTGACCCGGCCTGGCCGCCCAGCACCACCCTCCTCAGCGAATTCCACCTCGATCTCCGCATCGGCCGCCCCG
>CAYYEE010000353.1:0-5204 GCA_964470775.1 uncultured Planctomycetota bacterium
CCGCAAGACACGCCTCCCGCCTCCCGCCATCATCCACCCTCACAATCGTCTCTCTGCAACATTCCATCCTCCACAACATCATCCGGCGCCCAGCGCCTGCGGTCAACCAATCCCGTCGGCCGCCCCTCGACGTCCCGATGCTCCGCCGTTCCCAAGCCCCCCGGCCCCAAGCCCCAAAACCCCTTTCGTCCTTTCCCCGCCGCCCCCTCTCCGGTATCCTGGAAATTGGGAGGGAGCAGCCCAAAGAAAGGACAGTTGCTGATGGGCCTCAAGGACCTGCTCAAGGGGCTGCTGGGCGGTGGCGCCGCAACTACGCCAGCCCCAACCAGACCCCAACCCGCCGCGCCCGCCAAACCCCGCCGCCGCCAGCGCATGATCGCCGTCTTCACCCTCGACGACGCCTTTAAGAACTTCATGGCCGCCACGCTCAAGCCCCTCACCCAGCCCGACGACTGCGAGTATTTTGACAACCCTCCCCTCGACGTCGCCATCAAGTGCCAGATCATCGTCTTCGACATCTCGCCCGAGGTGGACGCCAAGATGCACCACCGCTACGACCAGATCCTCCGCGTGAAGAAATCCATGAGCAAGATGGACGACATCCTCGCCGTCGTCGGCCCCCGCGCCAAGTACGTGGCCTATCCCCGCGGAACCTATCCCAAACTCCGCTACTTCTGCGTAGAAAACAGCGACTACACCCAGCTCTCCGCCGGTCTGCCCAAAGGCGGCCAGGAAACCCAGGAAGGCCCCACCCTCCACAACCTCGCCGACCTCAAGGACATCGCCGCCAAGAAAATGGAAGACCTCAAGTTCGTCAACTGAGGCTCAACCCCCGGCCCTCAAGCGGCTGGCCTTCCTTGGCGTCCTTCCGGCCGCCGCCCGCCCCCTCACATAAACCTCAACCCCCGCTGCCCCAGCAGCCCCCGGGTGTCCACCCCCTCAAACCTTGGCGCCTCCAGCCCCACGATCCGGCCGTCGCGTATCCACTCCTCGTCGTTGCCGTAGCTGTTCTCCACCAGCAGCGCCCGCATCGCGTCCAGCTCCTGCCGCATCGCCGGGTCGGGGGCCAGGTCCACCGTCTCGCGCGGGTCGGATTCGATGTCGAATAGCTGCGTCCTATTCCCCGCCGGGTAGTAGATCATCTTGTACCGCCCGCGCCGAATCATCCGCTGCGCGCTCAGTCCTTCCCCGTGCTCGCCGTAGATGTACTCGCGCCGCCGCCCGCCCACCAGCGAGAGCTGCGTCACCTGTGGCGGAATCGCCACCCCCGCCAGGTCCAACAGCGTGGGCATGATGTCCCCAAACTCCGCGAACCGGTCGTCCACCGACCCCGGCCGCAACCGGCTGTCTCCCTTGGCGGGCGCAACGATCAACGGAATCCGCGACGACATCTCGTAGAACGGCGTCATGCACCACATGTTGTGCTCGCCGATCATGTGGCCGTGGTCCGAGGTGAACACCACGATCGTGTTGTTCAGCAACTCCGCCTCGCGCAGATAGCCCAGCACCACGCGGATCTGATGATCAATGTGCGTGAGCGTGGCGTAGAACGCCCGACGCGCCAGCTCCACTTCGCTCCGCGGCGCCCCGCGCAGCGCCGAGGCATACGTCCGCTCTTTCATGTGCAGCGGCAGCGCGTCAAACGACCGCGCCCACTCCCCCACCACCGGCATGTCGATCTCCACGTCGCGATACAGGTCCAGATAGGCCTGCAACGGCGTCAGCGGAGGATGCGGCGCGGAGAAGGACAGATACCAAAACCCCGGCTTGCGCGGATCGCGCCGCCGAATCGCCCGGCACATCTCCCGCGCCGCCCAATTGATGGGGTGGTGCTCTTCCGCCAGGTGCCACGGTCGCGCCACAAAGTCGTTGTGACACATGCCCGACGCGTATTCCTGCCCCGCCAAGCCCTTGTCCTGAAGGTACAGCTCCCAGTCATCCGCCGCCCCGTCAGGCACGCCGCGGTGCATGGCGCTATGCCGGCCCTGCTCCTCCAACAGCACCTCGTCAAAACCGAGCCGGTCTCGCTGCGGCCACACGTGGAGCTTGCCCACGCAAAAGGTCTGATACCCCGCGTCATGGAAGCACCCCGCCAGCGTCTTCACCCGCGGCCACTCCACGCCGTCCGTGTACACCCGGTCCCCGTGGCCGCGCGCCGTCATGCCGGTGGTCAGGCTCTTGCGCGCCGGAATGCACGAAGGACACGCCGAATACGCGCGGGTGAACGTCACCCCGCCGCGCGCCAGCTGCGCCAGCGTCGGCGTCATCACCACCGGATGCCCCGCCATCCGCGTCAGCAGACCCGGCCAGTGGTCAGTGCAAATCAACAGAACGTTCGGCTTCGGACCGGACATGGGCGCGCCAGGCATTGGTGGTCTCCTTGACGTGGTTCCCACTTAACTTAGCCCTGTCCTCGGCCACCGTCAAGCGCCACGCCCCAACGCGCGTCCCTGCCCCGCCGGCCCCTCGTTCCCAAGCCCCAAGCCCCAGAACCCCGCCGCTCCTGTCGTCCTTGCCGTCCCTCCCCCGCCGCGCTATGCTTATACCCACGCTTCCACTAACGGCCTGTTGAAAAAGACACCGCGTCGGCGGGGACATGGCGCCCCAGCCCGCCAACGGCGGGATCGCAACGTGTCCCCGGAACAGACGCGCGGGATCCGCCCATGACCGCACCCCTCGCCGCCCCGCTTCTCGCCAAACTCGACCTCCTGCGCCAGGCCCTTGCGCGCGCCGGCAGCGCCCTGATCGCCTTCAGCGGGGGCGTGGATAGTTCTCTCCTCCTGCGCGTGGCCCACGACACGCTCGGAGATCGCGCCGTCGCCGCCACGCTCACCTCCTCCAACTACCCCGCCTCCGAACTCGAAGACGCCCGCGCCCTGGCCAGCCAGTTGGGCGTCCGCCACCTTGTTATCGAGTCCGAAGAGCTCGACATCCCCGGCTTTGCCGACAACCCGCCCGACCGCTGCTACATCTGCAAGCGCCACACCTTCTCCGAACTGCTGGAGCTTGGCCGCGACCTCAAACTGGCCTGCGTCATGGACGGTTCCAACGCCGACGATACCGGCGACTACCGCCCCGGCATGAAAGCCACCGCCGAACTCGGCGTGCTCAGTCCCCTCAAGGACGCCGGGTTCACCAAAGACGACATCCGGGCCGTCTCTCGCGCCCTGGGCCTGGCCACGTGGAACAAGCCCTCCTGCGCCTGTCTCGCCTCGCGCTTTGCCTATGGCGAACGCATCACCCGCGACAAGCTCCAGCGCGTCGGCCAGGCCGAAGCCTTCCTCCGCGAACTCGGCTTCCCCATCGTCCGCGTCCGCATCCACGGCGGCCTCGCCCGCATCGAAACCAGCCCCGACAGCATCGAGCGCCTCGCGTCGCCCGATCTCCGCCCCCGTGTCGCCGCCCGCCTCAAAGACCTCGGCTTCGCCTACGTCACCCTCGACCTC
Organism: uncultured Planctomycetota bacterium; assembly: GCA_964470775.1. Classification (GTDB taxonomy): domain Bacteria; phylum Planctomycetota; class Brocadiia; order CAIUPP01; family CAYYEE01; genus CAYYEE01. The sequence continues at coordinate 3,447 of CAYYEE010000353.1, forward strand.
CAAGGCTACCGCACCGGCAGCATGAACGAGACCCTGGGCCCACCCCCCCAGTAAAGCCCCAAGCCCCAGAACCCCGCCGTTCTACAGCTTCCCGTGCCGCCAAATCCCCAGCGCCACCAGCATCCCCAGCGCCCCAGCCACCAGAAAGCCCACCAACCCCAGCAGCGAAGTATTGGGCCACCGGTCCGCCAGGAACCCCAGCCACGGCAGCGAACTCACGTAAGGCGGAATCCTCGCGTGCAGAATCACCGCGCTGCCAATGACCACCGAACCGACGATCACGCTCAGCGCAAAGCGGTTCGTCGCCCGGTCCACCTCCTGGCCCAGGTATTTCATCTCATCCAGCGACAAGCGGAACCGCAGCCTCCCATCCAGCAGCTTGCGCGAGAACTGCCTCGCCTGCCCCGGCAAAGCCCGCAACACGTTCGCCGTCTGCCACGCGTAGATCGCCCCTCCCCGCGCCAACCGCTTCGGCGACACCTTCTCGCGCATCAGACGATACGCGTAAGGCTTGGCCACCGACACCAGATCAAAGTCCGGGTCCAGCTCCCGCGCGAAACCCGTAATCGTGACGAACGATTTGCCCAGCAACACAAAATCGCGCGGCAGCGGAATCTGGTAGTCCCGCGCAATGCGCGTCACCTCCAGAAACGCCTCCTTCATGTCAATCCGCTTCAGCGGCAACCCATAGTACCGGTCCAACAGGCCCAGCAGCTCGCGCCGCAGCCCCTCGATGTCCGTCTCCGAACTGACAAAGCCCACCTCGAGATACGTCTCGATCAGCATCCGCGCGTCGCGGTACGCCATGGCGATGAGCGACGTGGCCAGATGGTCGCGCAGTTCGTCGTCCAGATGCCCCACCAGCCCGAAGTCCACCAGGCTGATGCGCCCATCGTCCGTCACCAGGATATTGCCCGGGTGCGGGTCGGCGTGGAAATAGCCCGCCAGGAAAAACTGCCGCATAAAGAACGAGGCCAGCCGTTTGGCCAGCAGCCCCTTGTCCAGCTTCAAAGCCTCCAGCCGCCGCGTGTCCGAGATCGACGCCCCCTCCATCATCTCCAGCGTCAACACGCGCGACGTCGTCATCTCCCAGAACACCTTCGGCGTCTTGATGCCCGGCTCGCCGTCATACAGCGCGCGGAACCGCTCCGTGTACGCCGCCTCGCTCAGGAAATCCATCTCCCGCCGGATCGTCCGCCGGAACTCCTCCACGATCATCTTGGGCCGGAACACGCTCACCGCCTCGAAGCGCATCAGGTTGCCGGCCAGCCAATCCAGAATATCCAGATCGTGCTCCACCACCTCGCGGATATCCGGCCGGCGGACCTTCACCACCACCTTCTCGCCCGTCACCAGCCGCGCCTTGTGCACCTGCGCAATGGACCCCGAAGCCAGCGGCTTGTCGTCGAACTCCGCGAACCGCTCCGGCAACGGCCGGCGCATCTCGTCCTCCACGATGCGCCTGGCCAGCGCCCCGTCAAACGGCGCCACGCGGTCCTGCAGCGCGCGCAGCTCCATCACATACGCCTCGGGGATAAGGTCCGGCCGCGTGGACAGCACCTGCCCCAGCTTCACGAACGTCGGCCCCAGTTCCTCCAGCGCAAAGGCCAGCCGCCGCGCCAGCGTCATCTGCTCCGCCCACGCGCTCTCGCCGCCGCCTTCCACCGTGGCCCGCGCCTTCTTGCGGCTCAGATACCTCGCGAGCCCCAGGTAGCGGCCCCACTGGCCCAGACCGTGCTTGGCCAGCACCTGCGCGAT
>CAYYEE010000354.1:0-5160 GCA_964470775.1 uncultured Planctomycetota bacterium
CTCGGTGATGGTGGCCTCCAGGTCCACGGGCGCGATCTGGGCCTTGCCCTTGCGGGCAAAGCCGAGCAGCCGGGCGGTCATGTCCGACGCGCGCTCGGCCGCGCGCTCGATGGTGCACGCCGCCTGGTGGGCGTCGCTGCCCGCGGGCACGCTGCTCTTGAGTATATTCGCGAAGCCGAGGATGGCGGTGAGCAGGTTGTTGAAGTCGTGGGCGATGCCTCCGGCGAGCTGGCCGAGAGCCTCCATCTTGGCGGTCTGGCGCAACTGCTCCTCGATGCGCTTGAGTTCCGTGACGTCGCGCACCAGTCCATCATAGGAGATGAGGCGTCCCTGCGCGTCGTAGTGCGGGGCGGGCGTGTTGCGGACCCAACGCACGACGCCGTCCTTGCGGACAATACGGTGCTCGATCGCCTCGGCCTTGCCCCCGGCCAGGATGGACGCCGCCTGGCGCAGCACCGTCTGGCAGTCCTCCTCCGGCACCATGCGGATCCAGAGATAGGGGTCGGCGGCGAACTCGGCCGCGGTGTAGCCTGTCACCGCCTCGCAAGCGGCGCCGTGCACGGTGCGGACAGGCGCGCCGTTCTCCACATAGACGGTGAAAATGTAGTCCGTCACCCATTCGGTGATCCGGCGGAAGCGGTCCTCGCTCTGGCGCAGGGCGGCTTCGGCCAGCTTCTGATCGGTCATGTCGCGCGCCACGCCGATGGTCCCCACCACGCGGCCGTCCAGGCGCAGGGGCGACAGCCGGTACTCCAGCGTCCGGTACTCGCCCGATTTGCACAGCGTGCGGAGTTCGAAGCGGTCGCTCGTCTTGCCGTCCATGACGGCCTTGAGGCGCTCGAATGCGAGCGCACGGTCGTCGGGGTGGACGAGCCGCAAGGCGTCGGAACCCAGAGACTCCTCCGGACGCCAACCGGTGACGCCTTCAAAGGCGCCGCTGACAAAGGCGAGGCGGCCCTTCTCGTCGTGCGAGAAAAAGATGTCCCCCATGCCGTCCAACGCTTCCCGCAGCCCTTCCGGGGTGGCCGCCAGACGCCAGAGAGCCGCTTGTCCGTCCGGGCCAACACCCTTGTCAGGCGTCTGAGGGGACTGCATGAACCACCCCCTGCCTTTGGGAACAAAACCAAAAACCAGCGCTGCCGGCGCGGAGGGCGGCGCGCAGACGACGCGAGCGCATTAACCGCGCCCTCCCACCGCGCCCCCTGATTCTACAGGTGTTCGGCTGGTTGCGCCATAGTCGCGCAAGGCCGTTGCGGTGGAATCTGAACGCCGCGCAAGGGCGGGCGAGCCTCGCAACCTGCCGGGCGAAACCTGGAGCAACCCATGACCGCAATCCGCAACCGGGCCCCAGCCGCCCCTTGCGTCCGCGGGCCGCCAAGACCGCGCAAAGAACCTAACGCGGCGGAGCCGCAACCAAAGAACGGCAGACGACGAACGGCAACCGCGAATGGCGCAGATGAGAACGGACAACGGCGGGCGCGCAAGAATGTTCCGAAAACCGAGGCTCTGCCTGTTTCCAGCACGGATGGCCCCAGTGCCCAGCCCTCTCGCTTGAGAGACTTGTGAGCGCGACGGCATGAACTCTTGCGCCAAAAACAAAACACTTGCTGGTTAGCGGCGCCGAAACAAAAAGGGACGCATGAGGCGCTCCCTCCCCTCGCGCCACATGCGTCACCAAACCACTGGAGCTGCCCAAGCCTTGTGCACAAATATCCAGCGCAACGCACTCGCTTCCCTGCGGGTACACGCTGAACACTCGGCGTCAGCAGTCCCCCGGCATCGGGTTGGCTCGACAACTCCGCCCAATTTATTATCGCCCATGGTCCGAAGCCGGTCAATCAGAGTAATAACTAATTGTGCGTAAGCAAATGCGCGTGCGAACGCGTAATCAAAAGCCCTACTTGCCTGGCGCCTCCGGTTGCGCCGAGGGGATCGTTTCCTGCGATTCCTGCGCCCAAATCGTGGCCCGCTGGACGAGTTCCGTGGCGTTGCGCAGGGCAAGCTTGCGTTTGATGCGTTCGCGATAAGTCTCTACCGTTTTGATGCTTAGGCCAAGGTCCTCAGCAATTAACCGCGTTTCCTTGCCTCGGCCGATCATGCGGAACACTTGCAACTCGCGATCCGTGAGCATGTCCACGGGCGAACGCAAGGGCGCAGGACCGCCTTGCACAAACCGATTGAGCAACTGAAGGCTCATGGTATCGCTGAGGTAGATGCCGCCAGCCAGCACGCGCCGGGCCGCCTCCACCACCTTGGAGCCAGCCGCCTCCTTCATCACGTAACCCCGCGCGCCAGCTCTCATGCTGCGCTCGGCGTAGATGGACTCCTCGTGCATGGAGAGAACCATCGTGAGCGTGGCGGGCCACCGTCGGCGGATCTCGCGAATGAGGTCCAGCCCGTCCCCCTTGGAGAGCGTCAAGTCAATAATGGCCAAGTCGGGCGAGAGACGTTCGATGGCCTCCAGCGCGGACGCGCCATCCTCGCATTCGCCGCACACCTCCAGATCCGGCTCGCCGTTCAGCACAAACGCCAGCCCCCGCCGGACGAGCGGATGATCGTCCACAAGCAAGATGCGGCTCTTCTTCTTCGCTTCCCCGGCGTTCTCGCGGTTCCCAGCCATATCTCATCCCCCACAGACACTGACACCGGCAAGGCAACGGATTCTTGCCCCGCCTCCCTGGCGCGGCCCGATCTCCAGCAGCCCTCCGATCATACGGGCGCGGTACTTCATGATGCGGATGCCCATGCTTCCCTGCTCGGACCTCTCCTCCGCCATGGACGCCCCGTCGTTCTCAACCGTCAGTTCCGTCTTCCCGTTCGCGCTGCTCAGCGTTACCCAGATCTGCTTGGGCCGCCCGTGACGAATCGCGTTGTTGACCGCCTCCTGGGCGATGCGGTACAGGTGACTCGCCACGTCGTGATTTGTGACCAGCGGCGCGCCGCGCGTCTCAAACTTCACGCGCGCGCCATAGGGCCGGCGTTCCACGTCCCTGGCCAGCGCCTCCAACGCCAGCGCCAAGCCGTCGGGACGCCTCTCCACTGGATCCAAGCCCTGGGCCAGGACCCGAACCTTGCCGATGGCTTCCTCGGAAAGCCTGGCCAGCTCCGCCACGGCTTCGCCGTCCTCCGTTCCCTTCAGCCGGCGCATCAGACCCTCGCACATCAGCCTCATGCCGGTCAGATGCTGGCCCAGGTCGTCATGCAGATTATACCCTGCATTCCGGCGTTCCTGCTCAGCCATTTCCACCAGCATTTCCTCGAACTGCCGCAGCTCCGTCACGTCGCGAAAAATGCCCTGGGCGATGGGGGTCGCGCCTACCTGCGTCACTGTGGAAGAGACCATCACCTTCTTGATCTTGCCCGACTTGGTGATCACACGGAGCGGATCATCCGTGGCGCCTTCGGGGCCCTGTCCATGAAAGAGCGCAAGAATCATCTGGCTGTCCTGAGGCGGGTGCAGCACCGTGACGCACTGGCCCAGCAGTTCTTCCCGCGAGCGCTCCACCATCTCTTCCATGGCCGGGTTGCAATTCAGAATCGTCCCGTCCCGTTGGTCCGCCCACACCACGGCGTCGCGCGTGTTCTCGAAAATGGCCCGGAAACGCTCCTCGCTTTCGCGCACGGACTCCTGCGCCGCGTGGCGCTCCGTTGTGTCTCTGGCCAGAATGAGACACCGGCCGCGGTCCCCGTCTTCACGCGGCAGCGGCAACAGCGTGACGTCAAACCACCGCTCCTGGCCGCGCACCAGCGTGGGCCGCTCGGTCCAGAAGCGCTGGCCGGTTTGGATCACCTCGCGGACGCGCGCCATCTGCCGGTCGGCCACGGCCGGCGCAAAGATCTCCCACTGCGACTTGCCCACGGCTTGCTCCGGCGTCATGCCAAAGGTCGCCGCCGCCTCGGCGTTCATGAAACGGAACACGCCGTCCTCGTCCACGATCGCCACGGAGGCGCCCACGTTCTCCACCATCAGCCGGTGGCGGGCTTCGCTCTCCCGCAGCACCGCTTCCGCCTGGCGGCGCTCGCTGATATCCTCGGAAAAGACCACAACCTGGTCCGGCGGCGCAAACGAACACCGGAACTGGCAGACCCTCTCGCCCTCTTTGCCTCGCAGACGGCACCGCATTTCCCGCTCCGTGACGACGCGGTCGCGCAGGCACCGCCACATGTCGGCCTCAAGGTCCTCCCACGGCTCCACCAATCCGCTCACCGGCTGGCCCAGGTAGTCTTTCATCCTGCCGCCGGTATCCGACTCGGCCAGATCGTTGTAGTCCACCAGGCGCAACCCGCCCTGCAGGTCCCGCCACACCGTGGCAAAGACGGGAATGGCCTTGAACTGCGCCCGCAGCCGGTCCTCGCCCAGGCGCAGCATCTCCTCCGCCGTCTTGAGGCCCGTGATATCCGTGTGCGCGCCTACCATGCGCAGAGGCCTGCCCGCCTCGTCACGCGACACAATCCGGCCGCGGCTCAGAATCCACCTCCAGCTTCCGTCCTTGTGCCGCAGCCTGAACTCCGCCCGGAAGGTCTCGGTCCGTCCGTCGCGGTGGTCGCGCACAAGCTCTTCCACCCCGTGCCGGTCGTCGGGGTGCAACCGGCTGGCCCAAGCCTCGTGCGTGGATTCTATTTCCTCAGGCTCATACCCCAGCATCCGGGTCCAGCCCGGACTGTAGTAGACCTTGCCCGTTGCAAGGTCATTATCAAAAAAGCCGTCCGAGGTCACATCCATCACCAACCGCAACCGTTCCTCGCTCCGGCGCAGCCTCTCTTCCGCGTTCAGCCGCGCCACGGCCGCGCCCATCTGCGCCGCCACGGTTTCGAGCGCGGCGCGCGCGTCAGGAGGAGTGTCGTCGAGCGTTCGAGAGCTAAGGATCAGGCACCCTATCACGCGGCCTTCGTAAGCGAAAGGAATGACGGCCGTCGCCTTCACCCCCTCACGCTCCGCCAGCCCCTCGCGGCCAGCGCCCAGGTCCGGGCGAGGAAGGTAAACCGGCCAGCCCCGCAAAACCTTCGCAACCTGCGGCGACGTGGACGCATAGGAGGCTACGCCCGCCTCGAACTCAGCGGACACGCCTTGCGCGCAGGCAAGTTCGAAGCGGTTATCCTCGGCGCTGAGGTAGATGCCCCCGCAATCCATCCCCCCCCCCCGGATCGCCGCCCCCAGGC
>CAYYEE010000355.1:0-5157 GCA_964470775.1 uncultured Planctomycetota bacterium
GGTCGCGCAAGAGCACGCCCTTTGCGGCGCAGCGTGCGGCGGAGTCGGCGGCGGAGAAAGCGCGCAAGATGGGGGTGCGCGAGGTGGAGGTGAAGGTGAAGGGGCCGGGCTCGGGCCGCGAGTCGGCCGTGACGGCGTTGCAGGCGGCGGGACTGAGAGTGCGCGGCATTGAGGACGTGACGCCGCTGCCGCACAACGGCTGCCGGGCGCGCAAGAAGCGCCGCGTGTAACCGGGCGCCAGCACTGGATTTCGGTCGAGGAAAGAAATGGCTAAGCGCAACACTGCGAAATGCCGGCTGTGCCGGCGCGAAGGAACGAAGCTGTTCCTGAAGGGTTACCGGTGCGACGGCGCGAAGTGCTCCTTCCAGAAGAGGGACTATCCGCCTGGGATGCACCCGTTCCGGCGCGGCAAGGTGTCGGAATACGGGGTGCGCCTACGCGAATCGCAGCGGTGCAAGCGGTCTTATGGTCTGCGGGATACGCAGTTCCGCCGCGTGTACCGCGAAGCGGTGCGCCAGCCGGGCAACTCGGGCGAGAATATGTTGCGCCTGTTGGAGCGCCGGCTGGACAACGTGGTGTACCGGCTGGGTCTGGGCGCGTCGCGGGCGCAGGCCCGCCAGGAGGTGGTGTACGGCCACGTGCGGGTTAACGGCAAACGGGTGGACCGTCCATCGTACCTGGTGCGGCCCAATGACGTAATCGAGCCGGACAACAAGGAAAAGGTCGTGGCCCGGATGCGCGCGACGCGCGAGCAGACCAAGAATCGCGAAATGGCCACGTGGTTGGAAATGGACGACGAGGCCCTGAAGGGCCGGGTTATTGCGCTGCCTTCGGCGGAGCAGCTTCCCGACGAATTCAACACAACCCTGATCGTCGAGTTCTTCTCGCGTTAGCGGAGGTCGCCATGCGGATACGATGGAGAGGCTTTGAACTGCCGAGCCAGGTGGTCTGCGACGAGAAGACCCGGAAGCCGTCCTACGCCAAGTTCATGATCGAGCCCTTTGAGCGCGGGTTCGGGGTGACGATCGGCAACAGCCTGCGGCGCGTGCTGCTTTCGTCGCTGGAGGGCGCGGCCGTGACCTCGGTGAAGATCGAGGGCGTGCAGCATGAGTTCACCGCGATGGAAGGCGTGTACGAGGACGTGGCGGACATTCTGCTGAACATCAAGCAGATCCGCGTGCGGATGCTGCACGACAAGCCCAGCGTGATGCGGATTGACGTGAAGCGCAAGGGCGAGGTGACGGGCGCGGACATTGTGACCGAGTCGGGCGTCGAGGTCGTCAACAAGGACTTGGTTCTGTGCACGCTGACCAAGCCCGTGGCGTTCTCGTGCGAGATGGCGGTGGCCAAGGGCCGCGGCTACATCACGGCGGACGAGAACGAGGGCGAGGAACAGGAGCTGGGCCGAATCCCGGTGGACAGCATCTTCAGCCCGGTGACGCGGGTGAAGTACCACGTGGAAGACGCGCGCGTGGGCCAGAAGATCAACTACGACCGGCTGGTGATGGAGATTTGGACGGACGGGACCGTGGCGCCGGATATGGCGCTGGTGGAAGCGGCCAAGATTCTGCGCAAGCACCTGAACCCGTTCGTGAGCATGGGCGAGCCGGGCGTGGAAGCGTTGGAGCGGCCCGCGGCGGTCTTGACGGCGCAAGACGCGGCTGGCGGCGACGCCGCCGAACGGCTGAAGATGCCCATCGCGGAGCTGAACCTGAGCGTCCGCGCGTCGCATTGTCTGGAGAACGAGAACATTCACACCGTCGGCGACCTTGTGCGCATGAGCGAAGAGGACCTGCTGCAGGTCCGGAACTTCGGCAAGACGTCGCTCGACGAGGTCAAGTCCAAGCTTGAGTCGCTGGGGCTTTCGCTGAGCCAGGGCGCTGAGGCTGGCGAGCAAGAGCCCGCGGAGGAGTAGTTAAATGCGGCATCGCATGCGTGGGAGACACCTGAGCCGGACATCGAGCCACCGCCGGGCCATGAGGCGCAATCTGGCGTGCAATCTGTTTGTGCGCGAGCGCATCCAGACGACGCCGGAAAAGGCCAAAGAGGTGAAGGCGTTCGTGGAACGGCTGATTTCGCTGGCGCGGACGAGTTCGGTGGCGAACTTCCGCCGCGCGCTGGCGCTGCTGGACGACCGGTTCGTGGTGCGCAAGCTGTTCCGCGAGATCGGGCCGCGCTATGTGGACCGGCCGGGCGGATACACGCGGATTTTGAAGCTGGACATTACGAAGAACCGGCTGGGTGACAACGCGCGGCAGGTGTTGTTCGAGCTGGTGAAGGCGGAAGAGACGCCGGCCAAGGACGAACTGCAGAAGAAGACCAAGGTGCGCGACCGGCTGCGCTCGCTGGAAGGCGACGCCAAGGCGGAAGGCGAAGGCTCCGCGGAGACGACGCCCGCGACCGCCGAGAAGAAGGAAGGCGGCGAAGCGAAATAGGGGGTTGCCGTTGTCTGGGATATCTGAGGGCCGGCCCTTGTGGCCGGCCCTTTTCGTTGAAGTGGCGAGAGAGGAACGTGGCGTCCGGGGGCGGGGGGGCGGGCTGTCTTCGGCCGGGGCGGGAGGCGCGCCCGGGCTCTGGGGTGCCGCGCGGCGGGGGCCGTGAAAAAATCAAAGACCGGCGACACGGGGCATCGGGCCGCAGCCGGGATCGCGGGGTGGCTGGCGGGGCGGCTTGTTGCGCTCCGCGTTACGGCCGGCGGTATCGGACGGTTTTGATCTCGAAGGGGCGGAAATCGAGGGTCGCGACGCCGTCCTCCAACTCCACGTCGCGGCCGTTTTCCTCCAGCATGTCCGTCAACTGGGCGGACGCGGCAGGCAGCCACGTCTTGAGCCGGCAACGGCAGGCGCCGCCCAGGCTCTCGTAGAGACGCGCTACGAAGTCGCCGGAGCCGTCCTCCGCGGGTTTGACCGTGTCCAGGATGACAGCCTGTCCGCCGACATCGAACAGCCTTTCCTGGCCGCCATCGCCGGGTTCGAGCGCGACCGGAATGTTGAGGTCATAGGCCTCGCGCGTGACGCCGCTCTGCGCGAACGCTCCGTTCCAGAGGTACACGGCGTAGGTGAACTCCTGTCGGCCTTGGTCGGCGTGTTTGTCCGGCGCCACGGGCGCGCGCAGCAGGGTGAGGTTGATGCTGTTCGCGTCCACGTTTACGCCGTACTTGCAATCGTTGAGCACGGCGACGCCGCGAGAGGCTTCGACGAGGGCGGTCCACTTCTGCTGGGGAACCTCGAACCGGTCCGCGTCGAACGGCCGCGACGCGTGGTTGGGCCGCTGGATGTGGCCGAACTGAATCTCGTGGACGGCGTGGTCGGCGTGGATTTTGACGGGGAAGCGCGCCTTGAGGAGCTTCTGCGTCTCGCGCCAATCAATGACGGTGCGGAACTCCACGCGCCGGCTGCCCCGGCGGAGAACGATGTCCTGCGTCAGGAGGGATTGGCTGATTTTGCGCCGGACGCGCAGGATGCCGGCCAGGGGGCCAGACGCCGCGACTTCCACGGACGCCCTTTGGGGCAGGTCAACGGGCATGCGTTTGTAGCTCGTGTCAATGTCCCATGCGTCATAGGCGACCGGCGTGTCGCGGAACATGGCCAGCGCGTTGCAGGGCGCGGCGGCCATCTCGGCGCCGGCGTCTTTGTCGAAGAGCGAGGCGATCTCGCCACGGTCGTTCAGCTCCACGCGCAGATGCTCGTTTTCGAGCAAGCCGGGCCGCGCCGTGACGCTGGGCTGGGCCTGGGTGGGGGCCTGGCCGCGGCGGATCGTCGTCCAACCGCACGCCGGCGTTTCGACCTCGGCCCAGGTGGTTCCCTCGATCTTCTGAACCGCCAGCGGCCGGCCCGCGGCGTCCAGGGCGCTGTCCATGCCGCTTGGCAGGGCCACGAGCGCGCGCCTGGGCCACGAGAGGGAGTTGAACACCGTGGCGGAGGCTTGGTCCTTGCGCACGAGCGCGCGGCGCGCGTCGGCGGCCAGGGCGTTCGCGTCGCGGATGACTCTCTCATAGGCCGCTTCGGCTTCCTCGTAGACGCGCGCGATGGAGGAGCCTGGCAGGATGTCGTGGAACTGGTTCAGCAGGACCTCTTTCCACATGGCGTCGGCCTGGGCGAGGGGGAAGGGTCTGCCGTTGAGCGCGTGGGCGGCCACGCCCCACATTTCCGCCTCGCGAAGGGCGATCTCGCTCTTGCGGTTGCCGCGTTTGGTTCTGGCCTGCGAGGTCTGGACGCCGCGGTGGCACTGGAAGAACAACTCGCCGACATAGCGGGCATCCGCGGTTCCCCGCTTCTCCAAGTCCGCGAAGAACGCGGCGGGCGAGGCCATGCGGGTTCGTGGGACGTCCTGCAAGTCGCGGCAGCGGCGCAGGAACTCCAGGTGCTCGCGCTCCGGCCCGCCGCCGCCGTCGCCGTGGCCGAAGGGCAGCATCCATGTGCCGTAGCCGTCCTTCTGCGGACGTTTCATCCAGCGTTGGCACAGAGTGAGAGGGTCGGTGTGGGAGTTGTAGTCCATGTGCAGATGCGCAAGGACTTCGGACCCGTCAATGCCCTGCCACGTGAACTGGGCGTATGGGAACGGGTCGGCGCCGTTGTAGGTCCAGAAGATTTTCTGCGTTGAGAAGTACTTTACCCTGCATCCGCGCAGAATCTGGGGGAGGGCGCCGGAATAGCCGAACACGTCGGGCAACCACATGACTTCGCTCTCGACGCCGAACTCGTCGCGGAAGAAGCGCTTGCCGTGAATCAACTGGCGAATGAGGCTTTCGCCGCTGGTGATGTTCGTGTCGGCTTCCACCCACATGCCGCCGTCGGCCGCGATCCGGCCTTGCTTGACCAGCTCTCTCACCTTGGCGTACATGTCTGGATAGCGGCGCTTGAGCATCCAAAACAGTTGCGGCTGGCTCTGGAGATAGACGTACTCGGGATACTCCTTGATGAGCGCCAGCGTGTTGCTGAGGGTCCGCGCGATCTTGCGTTCCGACTCTTGGATGGGCCACAGCCAGCCGACGTCGAGGTGCGCGTGGCCGAAGCAGAAGAACTCGGGCGCGCAGGTTCCGTTGACGCATGAGAGGGCGGGGCGGAGGCGTTCCCGGCACTGGCGGATCATGGCGGCGCGCTTTTCGGGCGGCGCGGCCAAGTCGAGGATGACGGTGAAGTCTCTGAGCGCGGCGTC
>CAYYEE010000356.1:0-5133 GCA_964470775.1 uncultured Planctomycetota bacterium
GAGATTGAGGCGCGGCTGGGGGCGGGGGATGAGGTGGTGTTGCGGGGGTTTGGGACCTTCCACCTGAAGCGGGTGGGGGCGAAGCGGCTGCGGCTGCCGGGAGGGAAGACGGTGGACGTGCCGGCGGGGACGTGCCCGGCGTGGCGGCCGGCGGAAGCGTTGAAAAAACGGATGATGGAGGGGTTTTCGGGTTCTGGGGATTCGGGCTTCGGAACGGCCCCCAAGGTCCCAGACCCCGCCGTTGATTCCGTTTCCAAGCCCCAAGACCCCCAGTCCGAGACCCCCTCACGGAGTTGACCGATGGCCAAGAGCTTGAACTGCCGGGTGAGCGCGAAGTATCGGGGGATGCTGGGGGACATGGCGGCGCTGTTCGTGGAGGAGGGGGAGAGCGTGGCGCCGGCGGCGCGGAGGATTCGCGAAGAGCTGGAGGCGACGCTGGACGAGGCGACGCTGGCGCGGTGGGCGGCGCGCTGCGCGGAGTTCAAGGCGGCGGTGGCCGCGGCGCGGGTGGACGCGGCGAACGCGAAGCGCAGCGACCCGGTTGTGCGCGGCAGCCGGGACATTGCGTGGCTGCAAGAGACCCTGGCCGCGTTGCAGAAGCGGCACAAGGAAGGCGGCGACCCGGACGGCGACCGGGCCAAGTTTTTGCGGCAGATTCTGGAGATTGAGGACGAAATCCGGGCTCAGGAGAGGCATTTGGCGGACCTGGCGGACAGGGCCGCGCGGCGCGACTTTGCCCGGTTCGTCCGCAACCTGGTGGAGTGGGCCAAGGTGAACCATCCGCGGCAGGCGGATGTGATCGTGAGCTTTCTGCGCGCGGCGATGAAGAGCCTTGGGAGCATCGTAGCGGGGAAGACGGCGGAAGGATAGGGAAACCACGAAGAACACGAAGGGCACGAAGAACGGCGGAATGGGGGAAACGGCAACGGCGGACGGCGGGCTCACGCGGAGACGCGAAGGCGCGAAGAACGGCGACGGCAAAAGGGCCACAGATGAACACGGATGAACGGGGATCAACGGGAACGGCGGGGTTTTGGGGCTTGGGGTATTGGGGCTTCGTGTCCGTTCCCAAGCCCGAAGCCCGAAAACCCGTCCTTTCCCGCCGTTGCCTTTGAGGGTTGAGGAATGATCGGGCGGAGCGAGATTGAGCGGGCGGCGGCGGGCGGGACGGAGGCGCTCGCGGCCTGGGAGAAAGACCTTGGCGCGCCCAAGGGCCAGGCCGCGGCGTTGACGCCGTGGGAGCAATGGGAGGCGGCGCTGCGGCGCAAGATGGAGTTTGCGCTCGTTCATCACCGGACCCACCGCAACCGGCCGCTGGACCTTTCGCAGAAGTGGCTGCGGGAGATCTACGAAGACAGCCACCGCCACCTCGTGATTCCGAAGTCGGTGAAGTGCGGGATTTCGGAATACCTCGTCGTGCGCGAGTTCGCGGAGGCGGCCGTGGGGCGAAGCGTGGCGCACGTGCTGCCCGACCACACGCTGCGGCCGCGCTTCGTGGCGGAGCGCATTGACAAGCCGATGCGCGGCGTGCCGGCGTACCGCGAGCTGGCGACCATCGCGGCGGGCCAGGCGGACAACCGGACGTTCAAGATGTTCGGGGACGGGACCCTGTTCTTCTTGGGCAGCAACACGGCCACGCCGTTCTTCGAGCTGGTCGCGGACACGGCGATTGTGGACGAGAAGGACAAGTGCAACCAGGAGAACCTGGTGTTTCTGAAGGACCGCATGAGCGCGGAGGGGACCGTGACCGCGTGGGTGGAGGTGGGCAACCCGACGCATCCGGATTACGGGATCAGCGCGGACTATGCGGCGAGCGACCAGGGGGAATGGCAGGTCCATTGCCCGAGCTGCAAGACAGCGGAGCGGTGGCGGCGTGTGGACTGGTTCACGCACGTCGTGGAGGTGGAGCGGGACGACGAGGGGGTGATTACCAGTCACCGGCTGCGGGACGGGCTGTGGACGCCGGAGCTGGGGCGGCCCCTTCGCGCCATCTGCCCTGGCTGCGGGCAGCCGGTGGATCACCTGGGCAAGGGGCGGTGGGCGTTCGTGTCGCCGGGGGCGGAACTGCGCGGGTATCAGGTGTCGAAGCTGATGACGCGGCAGGCCACGCTGGAGGAGCTTTACGCTGCGTTCGTGGCGGGGCTGGGGGACGCGGCGGAGATGGCGCGGTTCATCAACAACGACCTGGGGCTTCCGCATTCGCCGCCGGGGTCTTCGCTGAGCGAGGCGCTGCTGGACGCCTGCCGCCATGATTTTGGGCAGAGCGAGACAGCCACAGGGCCGTGCACCATGGGCGTGGACGTGGGCGGCGTGCTGGACATCCGAATCAGCGACAGCCCGGAAAAGGAGGTAAGGCGGAGCCGGTGGATTGGACGGGCGCCGCTGAAGGTGGAGGAGGTCACGGAGCGGCTGAAGCGATACAACGTGCGCTGCTGCGTGATGGACGCGATGCCGGAGACGCACTTTTGCCGGGAGGTGTTGCGGGCGCTGGGGCCGGCGGGCGTGAAGCGGCACGGGGTGTGGCTGTGCCGGTTCGCGGCGGGCGATGACGTGAAAGAGCCGCGCAAGGACGCGGACGAGCGGGTGGTGACCGTGGACCGGACGCAGATTTTCGACGCGGCCACGGAGCGCATCCGGCGGCGGCTGAACTGGCTGCCGCGCCAGGCGCGGGAGCTGCTGAAGGGCGCGTACTACGCCATGATGCAGGCGCCCAAGCGCGTTCAGGAGGAGGACGCGCGGGGGAACGTGCGCTACGTTTGGACCAAGGGGGTGGACCACGCGCGGCTGGCGGATGTCTATGACGAACTGGCGTTTCGGCTGGGCGGGCGGACGCTGCGTCCGGGCGGCGGCGGCGGGCCGCTGTGGGCGGAGGGGGAAGGAATGGCATGGTGAGGAACGGACGGGCTTCGGGCTTGGGAACGGATGAACGGCGGAGGGGGGAGACGGCGACGGCGAGGCAACTGGGGAAGGACGGAAGGGACGGAAGGACGGAAGGACAGAAGGACGGCAAAGACGAAGGCCCTGGCAAGGAATGTGGGAACCAACGCGGAGTTGAGGGATGGCTAAGACGGCGAAGGAACGGAAGCCGGACGTGAGGGAGTTAACGGCGCGGAGCGGGGACGAGGAGAACCTGCCGGCGGCCGTCATGGAATGGGAAGTCCGGGACCGGATGGCCAACCTCGCGCGCATGGCCGAGGATCCGCAGATTGGCCTGGGCTTGGAACTCGTGAAGGCCCCCCTTTACGGCGCGGCCTGGACCGTGGAATGCGAAAGCGATGAGATCGCCGAGTTCCTCACCGCGGAGATGAAGCGCCTCTGGCGTGGCGCGCTGCGCACGTGCCTGGCGGCCGTGGAGTTCGGTTTCAGCCCGCACGAGAAGCTGTGGGAGATCGGCGAGGACGGCCGGGCGCGCGTCAAACAACTCAAAGACCTGGACCCCAAGCGGACGGTGATCCTGCGCGACGAGAGCGGCCAGTTCGCGGGGGTCAGGCACGGCGACGCCGTTGTGCCCGCGGAGAAGTGCCTGATCTTTTCGCATTGGAAACGGTGGGGCAATCTCTACGGCACGCCCCGGACCCGGCGGGTGCAGCAATACTGGCTGTGGGGCAAGAACGTTTACGAACTGATGAACCGGTACCTGCACCGCCGCGCCATCCCGCCCATTGTGGGCTACGGGCCAAACGAGATGCGCCAGGGGGACAATGGGGTGGAGGAGAACGCGCTCAAGACCATGATGCAGGCCCTGCGCGCGCTCAAGAGCGCGGGCATCGTGACGCTGCCCGCGGAGTATGGCGACGATGGCAAGCCCCTGTGGAGCGTGAGCCTGCTGGCTGACACGGAGCAGCGCGCGGCGGACTTTCTCAAGGCCATCGAGCACTACGAGACCATGAAACTCCGCGGCATGCTCGTGCCCGACCGCGTGGCCACCCAGGGCGCCACGGGCGCGTACAGCGTGGCCGAGGCGCACACGGAAACCTTCCTCATGCTCGAGGATCAGCTCCTATTCGACCTGCTGGACACGTTCAACACGTACCTGCTCCCGCAGATGGTCCTGTTCAACTTCGGACCCGGCGCCCCGCCGGCGCGCATGACGAGCGACGGGCTCAACCGCGAGACCCGCACGGTGATGCGGGAGCTGGTGGAAAAGCTGCTCGCCAACAGCCTGACCGGCGAACTCGTGCACGATGCCGTGGACGTGATCCAGGTCCTGAAGGGCGCGGGCGCGCCCGTGGTGGACGACGAGGAGCGCGAACAGCGGGCGGCGGAGCGCAAGGAGGGGGCGGAACGGCAGAGGTCAGGAGTCGGCAACGGCGGCGGGCGGGACGCCCGCGCTCCGGCGTGGGACCCTTCGACAGGCTCAGGGCGGGCGGCGCTGGAGCTGGCCGCGGGGGCCAAGGACGAGCGCGTGGCCGTGGCCGAGGCCGGCGCGGCGGAAGCGGCGGAGTGGTTTGAGGGGCTGCTGGGGAGGGTACGAAAAAACTGACGGAGCCGCCCGCTTCCGTGGAGGAGGTCGAGGCGGCGCTGGAGGAGGGGTTTGAGGGCGAGGAAGACGGCCTGGGGGAGGTCCTGGCCGCGGCGCTGTTGGCGGGGTACATGAGGGGGGCGTTGAACGTTGCGCGCAGGCTGCCGCTGGCTGTGAGGGCGCGGGGGTCCGCCCTTCAAGTCCACGCGGTTGCCGTTCCCCCCCATTCGCCGTTCTCGCTTGCCGTTCCCAAGCCCCAAAACCCCATCTTCGACCCTGACGCGGCCGCCAAGGTCCTGCTCCAAAAGAAGGTCATGTCCAAGAAGCGGTTTGAGGAGGTGGAGGCTGGCTACAAACGCTTCGCCTTCACCGTGGCCCGCGTGGAAAGCCAGCGCCTCCGAACCCAGGTCCGGGACACGCTGGCGGAGGCGGTGGGCAAGGGGCTCAACCGGGAGGAATGGGGCGCCGAGGTCGAAAAGGCGTTTGCCGCGGCCGGGGCCACGCGGCTGGAGAAGTGGCATCTGGACACGGTGTTTGAGACGAACGTGATGAGCGCGTACAGCGCGGCGAACTGGGACATGCTGCATCATCCGGATGTGGCGGGGTTGTTTCCGCTGCTGCGGGTGAACACGGTGGCGGACCCGAGGCGGTCGCCGATCTGCGCGGCGCTG
>CAYYEE010000357.1:0-5118 GCA_964470775.1 uncultured Planctomycetota bacterium
AGGCTCACGCGCCGCACCGCCTCGTGCGCGCCGTAGAACACCGAGAACCCTTCGGCCTCGACATGCGCCTCCAGCGGAGCGCCTGGGACGGCGGCGGGCCGGAACACGTCTTCCTGGATGGTCAAAACCGCCATGCGTCACCCCTTCAGTTTTCGCGATATCCGCGCGCGCAAAATGATCGCGGCCAGGTTCAGCGCCAGCGCCAGCGCCACCAGCGCCAGCGCCATGCCGTATTGCACGTGCCGAATCTCGTCCACGGCCTGGTGTTCGGTGCAGAGGTTGTAGATGTTCCACGACAGCGCGGGCGTGGGCTGGGAGAAGACCTCCCAGAGCTTGAGCGGCTTGCCCACGCTGACGGCGGCGGTGAAGATGATGGGCGCGGTCTCTCCCGCGGCGCGGCCCATGCTGATGACGATGCCCGTGAGCACGCCCGGAAGCGCGGCCGGCAGGATGACCGTCAGCACCGTGCGCCAGCGGCTGGCGCCCAGGCTCAGCGACGCCTCCTTGAACGCCAGCGGCACGGCCTTGATGGCCTCCTCGGACGCGCGGATGACCACGGGCAGCGCCAGCAGGCCCAGCGTCAACGCGCCCGCCACCACGCTCTTGCTGCGCGACACACCCAGCGTGTTGATGAAGAACGCCAGGCCGAACAGGCCGAACACGATGCTCGGCGCGCCGGCCAGCGTGCTGACGAACGTGCGCAGCACGCTCACCGCCGCGTTGTCGCCCGCGTATTCCACCAGATAGATCGCGGACAGCACGCCGATGGGCGCGGCGAACAGCATGGCGCCCAGCGCCAGGTAGAACGTGCCCAGCAGCTCGGGCCATATGCCGCCGAAAAAGTGCGAGTCCTTGGAATCTTCGGTGAAGAAGCCCCAATAGAACGTGAGGCGCGGCCGCAAGATGGCGCGGCTGTCCTTTTCCAGCAGCGCGAACAGCGGCTCCAGGCGCGTGCCCTTGAATTCCTCCACGCGCGGCCGGGACTTCTTGACGCCGGGCTTGGCGGGGTCGGAGTAGTCGTACTCCTCGATGAAGAGCAGGTCGCGCAGCTTCACCTGGGCGCGGTCCCAGCGAGTCTGGCCGAACTGGTCGCGCATCAGCGCGGGCTCCGGGTCGCCGGGCAGGGGTCCCAGCAGCGCGCGCAGCAGGTTCTTCACCTCGTCGAAGGGCTTGCGGTATTTCAGCCGCATGGGCCGGCCGCCGTCCTGCATCTCCTTCTCGAAGGCGGCCAAGCAGTCAACCACGGGCTGGCGCGCCTTGGCCGCTTCCTTGCGCAGCGCCTCCGCCTTGACGTTCTGCTCCGCGGCCCGCGCGCGCAGGTCCTTGAGCGACGCCTCGATGGCCGCCATGTCCGCTTCGAGCTCCGCCGCCTCCTCTTGGCCGCGCCGCTTTTCCTCGGCCGCGGCCGGCGCGCCGCCGGGGTCGAAGCGCGGGCCGCGCAGCCCGGCGATGCGCTTTTCCGCGGCGGCGCGGCGGTTCTCCAGCTCCCGGATGCGCCGCCGCGTCTCCATGAGCGGCGTCTCGGCTTGCAAGCGGCGGAACTCGGCCGTGCCCTGGAAGACCACGGCGCGCGCGCCGCGCACGACGATGGGCGCGAGCACGGCCAGCAGCGCGGCCGCGAGCAGCGCGATGGACAACACGCCCACGCCGGTGAAGGAGCGGTCGAGCGCTTTGCGGGTGGCCCAGTTCATGGCTTCAGCCCAGCCTTTTTCTTGCGCGGCGGATGGCCCACTCGCTCGCCAGGTTCAAGGCGAAGGAAATCGTGACCAGGCACAGCGCCATGGCGAAGAGCACGCTGTAACGCGCGGAGCCGGTGACGTGGTCGGCCTCGCCCATGTCGCCCGCGATGGTGGCGGTGAGCGTGCGCACGGGCTGCATCAGGTTGTACCAGGGCGTGGGGATCTGGGCCGCGTTGCCCGAGGCCATCCACACCACCATGGTCTCGCCCACGGCGCGCATGACGCCCAGGATGGCCGCGGCCGCGATGCCGCTGCCGGCGGCGGGGATGACGACGCGCGACAGCGTCTCGGCGCGCGTGGCGCCCAAAGCGTAGCTGCCCTCGCGCAGCCCGCCGCCCACGGCTTGCAGCGCGTCCTCGGACACGCTCACCACCGTGGGCAGGGCCATGACGCCAAGGATCACGGACACGTTGAGCGCGTTCGTGCCGCTGGCGACGGTGACGCCGGCCAGCGCCGCCGCCGCGCGCCACAACACCCACCCCGCCCCCGCGCCGAGAACCGCGAACGCGGCCGCGCGCGCCGCGAAGCGCCGCCTTTCGGCGAAGCGCGACGCGGCCATGTCCGACGCCACGAACACCGCCAGCAGCGCGGCCGGCGCGCCCGCCATCCACACGCCCGCGGACAGCAGCGCGCCGCCCCGCTCCTGCAGCAGCGGCGCCACGATGACCAGCGCGAAGAAGCCGTACGCCACGGACGGAATGGCCGCCAGCATCTCGATGACCGGCTTCACATACTGGCGCAGGCCGAAGGGCATGATGTCGCTGAGGCACACGGCCGCGCACACGCCCAGCGGCACGGCCACCAGCGCCGCGCCCAGCGTCACCAGCGCGCTCCCCACGAACATGGCCAGCGCGCCGAACACGGGCGGGTGGCCCGAGGGGTACCACCGCGTGTCGGTGAAGAACTCCTTGATCCGGCCCCACGCGGTGGCGCCGTCCTGGGGCATGAAGAAGGGGATGGCGTCGCGCGCCACGAACACGAAGATGAGGATGACCGCCACGGCCGACACGGCGGTGACGGAGAACAGCGCCCCGTGAATGAGAAGGGAGCCAAGCCACCGGAGGCGGCTGGCTCCCTTGCTGAGCGAAAGGCTCTTGCGGCAGCGTCCGTCCCCTCCCAACGCGGCTTGCCTGCTTTGCGCCACGGCGGAGGGTGTTTCCATCGGTGTGTCTCCGTCGGTTCCGCGCTCAGTACGAGGTCACCGGCACATAGCCGATCTTCTCGATGATTTCCTGGCCCTGCTTGCTCAGGTGCATGGTGACCAGGGCGTGGACGTGCGAACCGAGCTTGGGGTAACCATTGGTGAACATGAACAGCGGCCGGGCGATGGGATACTTGCCCGACGCGACGGTCTCGTTGTTCGCTTCGACATGATTGATCTTGACGGCTTTGACGGTCTTGTCCACGAAGCCCAGCCCCACGTAGCCGATGGCGCCCCGGGTGGTCTGAACGCGCTGGCGGATGGCGCCGTTGCTGCCCACGTACTCGGCGGAGGCCACGATCTTCGCCTTCTTCAGCACCAGCTCCTCGAACGTCTCGTACGTGCCGCTGTTGGTGTCGCGGCTGATGACCACGATGGGCATGTCCGGCCCGCCCACGGCCTTCCAGCTCGTCACCTTGCCGGTGTAGATGTCATAGACCTGCTGCACGGTGAGATTGGCCACCGGGTTGCTGGGGTGGATGATGACGGCCAGGCCGTCCATGGCCACCACATGCGCCACGGGCAGGACCTTCTTGGCCACGGCCGCCTCGAACTCGTTGTCCTTCATGAAGCGCGACATGTTTGCGATGTCGCATGTGTTGTTGATAAGGCTCTTGGCGCCGTTGCCGCTGCCCGACTCGCCCACGGTGACGTTCACTTCCGGGCAGGCCTTCATGTACGCCTCGGCGAACGCCTTGGCGATGGGGCCCACCGTGGTGCTGCCGTCCATCACGACCTTGGCCTTTTCCTGCGCCATGCCCGGCGCGGCCATGCCCGCCGCCATCACCGCCGCCGCCGCCATCTTCGCCATCTTGCCCAGAGTCTTCATGCTTCGCTCCTTCTTCCTGACGAGAAACCCATTGCCCTGTCTGGCGTTCTCATCATCCCCCAAATCCGTTAGCGCTCTCTTAGGCCGCCGCAAGTTCGCTGTTATCCGTTTTGGCGGGGCAAGCCCAGCCCTTCATGCGGCCTTCATCATCCGCGAAACGTGTTAGGATTCCTTTAGGCCGCCATGAGATCGGGGTTACAGGCTTTGGCGGCCAGCCAGTCCGCAAGGCGGATGGCCGCGGCGCTTGGCTGGCGCCGCCCCTGAAGCGCGCGTGAACGGGCGGGACCGGCCGTCTTGGCCTGCCCCAGGCCATGCGCGGCGGGCCAAAAGAAACGGCCCCGCCTTCCCGAAGGAAGACGGGGCCGGGGGGAGAGACGCCCGAATCAAAACGCCGCCTGGAACCTCATGCCGAAGATGCCCACGTTGCGGGTCTTCTGTTCGCCGCTGTCGTTGGGGTAGTCGGTGCCGGCCAGGGTGTAATCGGCCATGATCTTGATGTTCTTGTTCAGGTACCAGTTCAGGCCCAGGGTCCACGCGTTCAACTGGCCGCCTTTGATGTCCTCCTTGTTGAGGTCAATGGTCTGGTAGCGGGCCGACAGCTCCCACGCGCCCCAGCCGTGGCCTTCCTTCGCGCCGAAGTTGCTGTTGGGCTTGACGCCCTTGAAGATGGCGTTGGCCTTGTCGTAGGGCCGGGTCTCGCCCGTGATGAGCCAGCTTCCAAGCACATACCAGCCGTCGAACGCGGGATCTTCGTTGCTGGAACTGGCGCGGTTGGCCATGGAGGCGATGTATTCGCCCTGCAGCGTGAACGGCCCCCACACGCCCGCCGCCTCCAGACCCGCCAACTGCACGTTGTCCACGCCCGACAACGAGCCGGTCTTGGCCAGGGTGGGGCACATGTTGTTGTCCACTTTGGCGCTGTAGGACAGGGTCTTGCCGTCCGGCACGGCGTAGCGGTAGGCGGCGCCCAGGTGGATGAGCTTGTCGCCTTTGTCCATGTACACGGGCAAGCCGGTGACGCGGCCGGTGGCCGCCCAGTCGCCGCCGCGGTTGTAGGCCGCGTCGTCGGTGGTGCGGAACGCGCCCACGGCCCACGTCATGCGTTCGTCAAACAGGGTGTTGTTGAGCTGCAAGCCGACGTTGCGCTCGGGGGCCATGGTCCACGACGCCACGGACCTTTCCATGAACACCAGGTCGTTGTCGCTGGTCAGGATTTCCAGACTGAAGGGCTCGTTGAAGTGGCCCACCATGACCGTGCCCGCCACAGGCAGCTTCTTGACGCCCAGATACAGGTCCTTGATCGCGGTCGTGGCCTTGCCGCTGCTGCCCGCGCCGCCGAAGTCCACCTG
>CAYYEE010000358.1:0-5084 GCA_964470775.1 uncultured Planctomycetota bacterium
CGTCGGCGGCGTTTTTGGTGAGCGATGACGCGCGGTGGATTACGGGGGCGACGCTGGTGGTGGATGGGGGGCTGTCGGCGTAACGGGGGGTCTTGGGGCCTGGGGTCTTGGGGCCTGGGAAGGGCGGCAACGGCGGGGTTCTGGGGCTTGGGGCGGATCGGGGGGGGCGGTCAGGCGCTGGGGCTGGCTGGGCCGCCGCTGTGGCGGTAGGCGATGACCTGGGCGCGCTCCAACGTGATGAGGCCTTCGGCGATCATGCCGTCGATCTCCGCGACCAGCGCCTCGATGCGTTCGGGCTTGTCCACGATCTCGATGATGATGGGGAGGTCTTCGGAGAGGCGGAGGATTTTGGCGGTGTGGAGGCGGCTGTGGGCGCCGAAGCCCATGAGGCCGCGCAGGACAGTGGCGCCGGCCATGCCGCGTTCGCGGGCGAGGTGGACAATGGCCTCGTAGAGCGGCTTGCCATGCCATTTGTCGCTTTCGCCGATGAAGATGCGCAGCAGTTCGGCTTCGGACGGAAGGCGCATTGCCAGCTCCTTTACAAGAGGCGTCCCAAGGCCAGGCCGGCCACTACGGCCGCGAAACCGGCCAGGTTGCTCAACAGGATGTTGCCGCCGAACCAGAGCCACTCGGTGTCGCGCATGAGGTGGCTGGATTCGAGCATGAAGGCGGAGAAGGTGGTGAAGCCGCCTATGAAGCCGATGAGGATGACGGCGCGCATTTCACCCGTGACGGTGAGGCGGCTCTCGGCGAAAGCCCAGAAGGAGCCGGCGAGGAAGCAGCCGAGGACGTTGACCGTGAATGTGCCCCAGGGGAACACCGCGCCTGTGGCCCTCTGGACCGCGGCCGACACGCCATAGCGCGCCAGGGTACCGCAGCCGCCAGCGAGGAAGAGCCAAACGATCTTCATGATGCAGCAGCCTTTTCAGATGGGGCGCCTGTCTTATCCGCGCCAGGTCTATTGGGGGTCGCCGCGCTGTTCGGCCTCGGCGGCCTCGGCCAGGGCTTGGAGGTTTTCGAGCTTGGACGCGCGGGGGAGGGCGCAGCCGGAGCCGACGATGAAGCGCGCGCCGCCTTCGCGGATGCAGCGGCGAGCTTCGGCGGTGATGGCCTCGCGCGAGGATTTGACGAACGAGAGGGTGTTGACTCCGCCCATGAGGGCGATCTTGCCGCCGGCGGCGGCGCGGACCTGGGCGACCGTGGCGCCGCCCAGGGGGTCCAGCGGCGAGATGCAGTCGAGCCCGGTTTCCACGAGGTCTTTGACGATGGGCAGGACGGCGCCGCAGATGTGGCAGTAGATACGCGCATGGGGCGAGAGGGCGTGGACTTCGTCGCAGAAGCGTCGGAAGTGGGGGAAGATGAACTGGCGCCACTGGGCGGGGGAGATGACGGACATGTTGGCCACGGAGTCGTTCAGGCGCAAGAGGCGGACGCCGTGGCTGAGGAAGAACTTGGCGCGCTCGACGCAGAGGGCGACGCCTTTTTCCATGACGGCCTGGGCGAGGCCGGGCTGGTCGTAGAGGTCGAGCAGGGCCTGGTTCATGCCGCGCATGGCGACGAGGAAGGCGAGGGTGCCGGAGCTGCAATCGCCCACCAGGGCGAGCTTGCCCGCGGCCAGGCGGCGGGCGTCTTCCACCATGCGGCCATAGCCTGCTTCGTCATAGAACGCGGCCGGCGGAACGGCGATGCGGTCCACGTCCTCGGGCCCGGCGACGGGGGGCTGGGCGCTGGTGAAATGGCCGTAGTCGGCGATGACTTCGGGGCGGCTGATGTCGACGGCCGAGGGGTCGTCGAAGTGGGTGGCCCATCCGCCGTCCATGTCCACGGCGCCCAGGACGCGGCCGTTCTCGCCGATGTGGAGGCAGCGGCCGTCGCGGATTTCGACGCGCCTGCGGGCGAAGGTGAAGAGCCTGGCCGCGTCGGCGCGGGCCAGGAGGGCGGCCTGGACGATGGTGTTCATCAACAGGGCGGGGTCGTTGAGCAGGTCGAGGAAGGAGACGCCTGTGAGGCGGCTGGCGAGGTCGGCCCAGATTTTGGGGGCGGAGGGGGCGCGGCCGGCCGGCTGGCCGTCCATGACTTGTTCGAAGCGCAGGGGTGTCTGGGTCAAGGCGTTCACTCCTGGGGCGCTGGCAGCGGGAGGAGGCTGATGGGTTTGTCGGTGTCGACGGTGACGGGGCCGACGCGGTTGGAGCCGTCGACGGCGTAGAGGGTGAAGCGGCGGGCCAGGGGGGGATCGAGGAGGGCCTGTTCCACGCCCAAAAGGAGGATGCGGCGGCGGCGTTCGACCAGGGCTACGGCCAGGGGGGCTTCGGCGCCGTTGGGGGCGTAGCGGACGCCACGGCCGTCGGAGGAGAGGGAGAACTCGGCGCCCATTTCGGCGCCGCCGGTGGAGGGGTCGTTGTCCGCGTCGACGTAGACGGTGGCGGCGAGTTCGCCGGGGGTGAGGCCGCCGAAATGGACGGCGAAGACCCAGAGGTCGCCATCCTGGCCGGCGCCTACGGCGGAGAGGCGCTGGCGCAGGCCGGAGGCGCGCCAGAAAAGGGGGAGCTCGCGCAAGTCGGCGCGGGGGCGGATGTGGCGGAAGATGGCCAGGCCGCCCTGTTCCGGCGCGCCGGGCGCAATGGCCCAGGAGAAGCGGTGGGCCTGGACGAAGGAGGCGATTTCGCGGCGCAAGAGGGGCGGGGCGTGGTCGAGCGCGAGGGCCAGCTCGACGAAGCGCAGCCCTTCGAGCAGGAAGCGGACGCGCAGATGGCAGGCGGCGGGGTCGCGGAGGGTTTGCTCATCGGCCTGGATGAGCAGCGAGCGAAGATGGCGGATGCGCTCGGGCGTGAAGACCTCGCGATAGGCGGCGGAGGCCCAGGGCTGGCGCATCTCGGCGACGCGGCTCTGGGGGAGGCTGGCGGCGATCTGGGACGTGAGGCGCTCGACTTCCATGAAGTAGCGGCGGACGCTCCAGGCGCCGGAGCCGAAGCCGGCCTTGCAATAGTCGGCCACGATGACCTGGGCGTCGGCGTCGGGGTTCCACATGAGGCGGGCGGCGACGTAGTAGTTGAGGCCTTCGGAGGCCCAGTGGCCGGCGAGGCCGGCGAGGTCGGCGGCGGCGGCGCCGGCTCGGCAGGCGAGGCGGAGGTCTTCCTCGATTCGGCGCGTGTAGACCAAGGGCGCGCCGCCGCCGAGGCTGGCGGAGGGGCAGAGGAGGAGGGCGCTTTCGGCGCCGTGGGGACGTGACTGCCACCAGGCGCGCGAGGCGTCGCGGGTTTCGTCGCACAGCCAGGCGGCCACGCCGAAGGCGGCGGCGCCCACGACGAGGCCGCGGGGGGCGCCGTTGGCGGCGTCCGTCCGCTGGGGCGGACCGATCCACAGGCGCTGTCGCGCCATCCAGGTTTCCATCTCGGCGCGCATGCGCGCGGCGGCGCCGGCCTCGAACTCGCCGGCCTCTTTGCCGGCGCTGGACATGGCGCCGGCCGGTCCGCCGCAGAGCCTGGGGCGCAGGTGGGGGGTGAAGGCGATGTCCAGACGCGGGAGGGGGAGATCGCGGTTGCGGGGCACCACGCAGCCCAGTTCGCCGGGCCACAGCCACCGGACGCCGAGGCCTTCTTCGAGGAAGGCGAGGGCGGCGTAGTAGGTTCCCTGGAGGTGTTCGCGGCCGCCGCCGGGGAGGGGCGCTTCGTCCACGCCGAGGATGGCGGCGCCGGTTTCGTTGGACTTGACGCGGATGCCCTCGGGGCCGAGGCCATCGAGCGTGGCGCCCATGCGCCGGGTCCAGTCGCTTTCGCCGATGAAGACGGAGGCCATGCCCTGGACGGGGGCGTCGGCGATGGGCACGAGGGCGCCGGAGATTTCCTGGATGTGGCGCTGGATTTCCGCGGCGGCGGCGCAGGCGGCGGGCGACGCGTCGGCGGCGATGACAATGACGCTGGTGGGCTGGCCGTTGGAGGTCAGACCGGGTTTGGCTTGGGCCGGGGCCGCGGCCAGGCAGATGACGAGGCAGCACGCCCCGATGGCTCGGAGCAACATCTCAATTCACTCCCCGCGTCGAGAATACACAACATTGCGCTATTTTACGTCGGCGGGGGGGATTTGCATAGGAGGGCGCGGGGGGAGAGGGAGCCGGTTGCGCTGTGGGGCGCCGTTGCGGGGGCTTCTCTGGCGGGAGGTCAGCAGCCCGCTGGGCGTCTGGCGTCTGTTCCGAAGACACGTTGCGCCCCCGTTTTTGGCGGGGTTGCGCAACGTGTCTCCAATGATCGGGTTGGGGTCAGGCGGGTTTTTCGAAGAACTCGCGGTAGAGGGCGCGGATGGCGGAGGGGCCGTCGGTTTGCTTGACGCCGAAGACCATGCTGATTTCGGAGAGGCCCTGGTTGATGAGTTCGATGTTGACGCCGGCGGCGGCGAGGGCGCCGGCGGCGCGGGCGGCGATGCCGAGGGTGTGTTTCATGCCGAGGCCGACGACGCTGACCATGGTGAGGTCGCGTTCGAATTCGACGCTGTCGGCTTCGAGTTCGCGGAGGATGCGGTCTCGGACGGCGGCGGCGGCTTCGGGGTCGAGCTGGTCCTGGCTGAGGACGACGGACATGCTGTCGACGCCGGTGGGGGCGTGTTCGAAGGAGCAGTTGGCTTCTTCGATGATTTGGAGGAGGCGGCGGCCAAAGCCTTTTTCGCGGTTCATGAGGTATTTGAAGACGTGGATGCACATGAAGCCGGAGCTGCAGGCGACGCCGATGACGGCGCCGCGGCGGGCCTGGCGGGTGGGGAGGACCATGGTGCCAGGGGCTTTGGGGTTGTTGGTGTTGCGGATGTTGACGGGGGTGCCGGTGCGGACGACGGGGGCCATGGCTTCGTCGTGGAAGACGCGGAAGCCGGCGTAGGCGAGTTCGCGGAGCTCCTGGTAGGTGATCTCCTTGATGACCATGGGGTGGTGGATGAGTTTCGGGTCGGCGACGAAGATGCCGTCCACGTCGGTCCAGTTTTCGTAGGTTTCGGCTTCGACGGCGGAGGCGAGGATGGCGCCGGTGATGTCGGAGCCGCCGCGGCTGAAGGTGACGAGGTGTCCGGCGGGGGTGTAGCCGAAGAAGCCGGGGAAGACG
>CAYYEE010000359.1:0-5076 GCA_964470775.1 uncultured Planctomycetota bacterium
CTTTTTTCGCGATGAGCTGTTCACGGGGATCGTGGGGCAGGGGGCGTGGCGCAAGCTGCCCTCGATTTGCTGGCGGAAAGAGGGCGCGCCCCGAGGCACGCTGGACTATCCGGAGCGGGGGTTATCGCTCGACGTGTCGGACGGCAAACTGGAAGGGATCGTGTTATTCGCCGCCGCGAACGCGCGGAAGGGGATATCGCCTTTCGGCGGCAGGATCAGGTTCGGCGGAATGGAGACGGACTTTGCGCGGCTGGCCACGGAGAAGCGGATCCTGGACATGCTGGGCGAGCCGTGGTGGCGCGACGAGGACGAGGATGAGGTTCTGCTGTTCTATGAGCTGGGCGATGTGGAATGGCAGGTGGAGATCGACAAGACCGGGGCGGTGGCCGCGTTGCTGGTGGTGTCGCCGCCGCTGATGGAGGACGCGGAACAACGGGCGGCCTATGGGGTGACAAAGCCCTGGCCGCCGGAGCCCGCGAGCCGGACGCAACCTGAGGAGTGAGAACATGCAGCCGGAACAGGGCGACAAGCGCGTGATCGTGCGGCGGCAGGATGTGGCGGCGGCGGCGCGGAGCGTGGGGATAGAGCCGGGCGATACGGTGATGTTCCACAGTTCGTTGAGCAGCATGGGGACCGTGGAGGGCGGGCCGAACACGGTGATTGACGGGTTCCTGGACGCGGTGAGTCCGGGCGGGACGGTGGCGGCGCCGACGTTGTGCCGCTATGAGGCGGACGAGCAAGAGACGGCGCTGGAGCGGTGGGATCCGAAGACGACGCCTTCTTACCTGGGCGCGTTGCCCGAGGCGATGCGCAAGCGTCCGGACGCGATTCGGAGCGATCACTTCACGCACTCGGTGGCGGCCGTAGGCGCTCGCGCGGCGGAGCTGACCGCGAACCACGGGGCAGGGGGTCTGAGGCCGAGCCCGTGGAACTCCAAGGCTTTTTGCGAGGAGAGTCCGTGGGGCCGGTTCCGGCAGTGGAACGCGGCGTACTGCTTCATCGGCGTGTCGTTCCAGGTGAACACGATGGTGCATTACGTGGAGAGCATGATCGTGGAGCGGGCGCTGCAACGCGCGCGGCCCGAGGCGCGGGCGCGGCTGGCGGCCAAGGTGATTGACTGGCGCAAGCCCGGCGTGTGGCCGCGCATGGAGATCGAGGACCGGTCGCTGATCGAAGAGGCGCTGGCCAGGGAGGGGATTGTGCGCTATGGCAAGATCGGGTCGGCGACGCTGCGCTGCGCGCGGGCCAAGCCTATGGTGGAGCGGTGGGTGGCGATGCTGGAGGCGGAGCCGGCGAAGTGGTTCCCGCCGGATTTCATGGCGTGGCTGGAGGAGGCGCGTTCATGAAACGCGCGTGGATGGACACGCATGCGCACATCTGCGCGCTGGGGCGCGACGGACGGCCGCGCCAGGGCGTGGCGGAGGGGCTGGCGGCCATGATGGACGGCTGCGACGCGGACTTGCGCATGGTGGCGTGCGTGGACATGCCGGCGCTGGAGCGGATGAAGGACGAGCCGGAGGCGATTCTGGAGGGGAACCGGCAGGCGTGGGAGCTGATCCGCCATGCGCCGGGCCGGCTGTTCGGGGGGTGCGTTGTGAACCCGCGATTCTTCAAGGAATCGGAGCGGGCCTTGCGGGTGTGCTTTGAGGAGTGGGGGTTTGTGATGTTGGGGGAGATGCTGCAGTACATGCTGGAGTTCCGCATGGACTGCGCGGAGACGGAGAAGCTGGTGCGGCTGGCCGCGAAGTACGGCGCGCCGACGCAGGTTCATATTTCCACGTCGAACCGCCTGAGCCACAACTCGACGCACGGCGACGACCAGTTGCGCGACTTAATCGGCTTGGCGAAGCGGACGCCGGACGTGCGGTACATCCTGGCGCACGCGGTGGGCACGCCCAAGGCGGACCCGCCGATTGTGGACGGGTACCTGGACATGATCGAGGCGTGGCATGGGGGATGGCCGGAGAATTTTTGGATGGAGATACGAGACTTTAACTCGCCGGGCGTGGCGAGCGCGCTGCGGCGCGTGCCATCGAGCCGGCTGCTGGCGGGCACGGACTGGACGACGCGGGTGGGGCCGCCGTTCGCGCCCTATCTGACGGTGTTCGGCGTGGAGCGGCCGGGGGACAACCCGTTTCCGGCCAAGGTGTCGGAGGCCGTGCGCTTCCTGAAAGCGGCGGGGGCGTCGGACGAGGACGTGGAGCGCATCGGGTGGAAGAACGCGGTGGAGTTGTTCGGGGAGAAGGTGGCGGCGAGGAGGCGCCGGCGCCGGTTTCGCCGGGCTCGGTTTTTGGAGGGCGAGGGATGACGGACACGTTTCGCCGCGCGCGGGTGGAGCTTGCTCTGGCGCATCACGCCGGCGCCACGCCGTTGGACTTCGGGGCGACGCACGTCACGGGGATGCACGTGACGTGCGTCGAGGACCTGCGCCGCCACTATAGCCTGGAGCGGCGGCCGGTGAAGGTTATCGATCCCTATCAGATGCTGGGGTTGCTGGAGGATGACTTGCTGGACGCCATAGACGTGGACACGGTGGGGCTCTTCCCGCCGACGTCCCTGTTCGGCTACAGGAACGAGAACTGGAGGGAGTTCCGGACGCCTTGGGGCCAGCTCGTCCTTGTCCCCGACGGGTTCCGCGTCACGCCGTCGGAGGGCGGGGGGTTGTTGATCTACCCCAAGGGCGATCTGACCGCGCCTCCCAGCGGTCACATGCCGGCCGGGGGGTATTTCTTTGACAGCATTATCCGGCAGGAGCCCATCCGCGAAGAGGCGCTGGACCCCAAGGACAACCTTGAGGAGTTTGGTCCCGCGTCGCAGGAGGACGTGGACTACTTCGGGCGCGAGGCAAAGCGTCTGGCGGCCACGGGGCGGGCCGTGGTGGCGAGTTTCGGCGGCATGGGGTTGGGCGACATCGCGCTGGTTCCGGCGCCTTTTCTGGCGCGGCCCAAGGGCATCCGCGACGTGGCGGAGTGGTACATGTCCACGGTGACACGGCAGGATTACGTTCACAAGGTGTTCTCGAAGCAGGTGGAGATTGCGGTGGGGAACCTGGCTCGCTTCCACGAGGCGGTGGGGGGCGCGGTGTCGGTGGTGTTCACATGCGGCACGGACTTCGGCACGCAGACCTCGAGTTTCTGTTCGCCCCGGACGTTCGACGCTTTGTACGCGCCCTACTATAGGCGGGTGAACGACTGGATTCACCGCCACACGGCGTGGAAGATCATGAAGCACTCGTGCGGCGCGGTGGAGCCGTTCCTGTCGCGGTTCGCGGACGCGGGGTTCGACATCATCAACCCGGTGCAGTGCTCGGCGGCAGGCATGGACCCGGTCGCGCTGAAGGAGCGTTACGGCGATCGTCTCGTCTTCTGGGGAGGCGGGGTGGACACGCAGAAGACGCTGCCCTTTGGCAGGCCAGCCCAGGTTCGAGACGAGGCGTTGCGTCGCTGCGAAATCTTTTCGAAGAACGGGGGATTCGTCTTTAACGCCATCCACAACGTGCAGGCCGGCACTCCGGTTGAGAACATTGTGGCTATGCTGGAGGCGGTGGCGGCGTTCCGGGGGAGGGGATAGCGATTGGTTGAGGAAATGGGCGCGCCCATTTGCGCAACCAAGCCCTGGGGAGGATGGGGGGGGTTGTGAAGAAGGGGGGTGTTTGACCGGGACGCGGCTGAGGGGTTATCTTGTTGCGCGCGCCCTGAGGCGAGGGGTGTGGCGCAATCGGCCTTTTGGCAGTACAAGAGGAACGCTTATGCGGGAGATCCCGGTTACGACGCTGGCGGACGCGCTGCTGCGGGGGATTGAGCAGGCGAGCTTTGAGCTTGGGGAGCGCGAGCGCTCGGCGCTGGCGGCGGCGCTGGAGAAGGAGCAGAGCCAGACGGGGCGCGCGATCCTTGCCGAACTGCTGGAGAACGTCGAGGTGGCCCGCGAGGAGCGCAGGCCGCTGTGCCAGGATACGGGCGTGGCCGTGGTGTTTCTGGACGTGGGCCAGGAGGTCCGGCTGACCGGCGGAGACGTGACGGCGGCGGTTCAGGGCGCGGTGGCCGAGGGGTACCGCAGGTTCTATCTGCGCAAGAGCATGGTGGCGCATCCGCTGGCGCGCAAGAACACGGGCGACAACACGCCGGCCATCGTGCACATGCGCCTGACGCCGGGCGACCGGGTGCGGTTGCGGTTTGCGGCCAAGGGGGGCGGGTGCGAGAACATGTCGCGGCTGGCGATGCTGACGCCGTCGGCGGGGCGGGAGGGGGTGGTGGAGTTCGTCGTGCGCGCGGCGCGCGAGGCGGGGGGGAATCCGTGTCCGCCGGTGGTGGTGGGCGTGGGGCTGGGGGGGAACTTCGAGACGTGCGCGCTGCTGGCCAAGGAGGCGCTGCTGCGTCCTTTGGGCGAGGCGGCGGCCAATCCGGTGGACGCGGAGCTGGAGCGCGAGCTGCTGGACAGGATCAACGCGACGGGCGTGGGGCCGATGGGCCTGGGCGGTTCGGTGACGGCGCTGGCCGTGCACGTGGCGTCGCACGCCTGCCACATCGCGGCGCTGCCGGTGGCCGTGAACCTGGATTGCCACAGCCATCGCCACTTTGAGACGACCTTGTGAGGATGCACGACGCTCATGGATGCGATTCGACTTGAGACGCCAATGACGGAGGAGCAGGCGCGGGGGCTGAGGGCCGGCGCGCGGGTGATGGTCAGCGGCGTCGTCTACGCGGCGCGCGACGCGGCGCACAAGCGGCTAGTGGAGGCGCTGGACCGGGGCGAGGCGCTGCCCGTGGACCTGCGCGGGGCGGTGATCTACTATGTGGGGCCGACGCCGGGCGCGCCGGGCCAGGCGTTGGGGTCGGCCGGGCCGACGACGAGTTCGCGCATGGACGCGTACGCGCCGCGGCTGATGGCGCTGGGGCTGCGGGGGATGATCGGCAAGGGGGGGCGCTCGGCCGCGGTGGTGGAGGCGATGAAGCGGCACGGGTCGGTGTATCTGGCCGCGACGGGCGGGGCCGGGGCGCTGCTGGCCAAGCGCATTGTGACGGCGGGGGTGGTGGCGTACGAGGACCTGGGCCCCGAGGCGTTGCGGCGGTTGGTGGT
>CAYYEE010000360.1:0-2743 GCA_964470775.1 uncultured Planctomycetota bacterium
CCGGGGTGGACGGGCTTGCTGGTGTTGTCGCCGATGGTCTGGACGCCGGTGCCGCAGTGGAGGCAGAGGACGGCGTCGGCGGCGTCGAACTCGGCCTGGTGCGCCTTGACGCCGTCGCGGACGGCGCCCCGGAGGCAGGCGGTGTCGAAGATGCACGCGCCGGTGACGGTCTTGCCGGCTTGTTCGAGCCTGGCCTTCATGGCGGCGATTTCTTCTTCGCCGCCCACCTTGCAGGCGGTGGCGCAGTCGGAGCAGCCGGAGATGAAGATCTTCTGCTGCCCTTTCAACGCATCGAGGATCTCCTCGATGGGCTTCTGCTTCTGGATGATCACAGGGGTTCCTTTCTCTCTTCCCGGGGACGCGCGGCGATTCGGCCTTTGGCGGGCCGAGGCGGCATGTCCTTGCCGCCTCGGGGGCTGGCGGGGCTAGTCTTTGACCGTCACGATGGCGAGGACGCCGCCGACCTGGACGACGTCGTCTTCCTCGCAACGGAGTTCTTTGATGACGCCGGTGACGGGGCAGGGGACGTTGAAGGTGGCTTTGTCCGTGGCCATCTCGACCAGGTCCTCGCCTTCTTCAATCGGTTCGCCAGGGGATTTGTAGTAGAAGGAGACTGTGGCTTCGTCCTTGGCTTTGGGGTCGCCGGAGGTTTCCTTCAGGCTGGGCAGCTTGACTTCGAAGTCGCTCATGTGGAGGCCTTTCGATGGAGACACCACGTCAGACAATGCCGGACGGGTCAGACACGTCGAACGGATTGGACGGGGCGCGGAGAACCAGGAACATCGGATGACGACGTCAGCCGTGAATCAGGTGGCCCAGCCAGGCGTGGGCGCATTCCATCATGCCTTCGGCCAGGGTGGGATGGGCGTGGATCGTGGCGCCGATTTCTTCGACGGTGCATTCGAGCTGCATGGCGAGGGCGGCTTCGGCGATGAGGTCGGTGGCGTGGGGGCCGATGATGTGGCAGCCCAACACCTCGCCGGTTCGGGCGTCGGCGATGAGTTTGATGAAGCCGGCGGTTTCGCCCAAAGCGTGGGCTTTGCCGAGGGTTTGGAAGGGGAAGCTGGCTTCCTTGACCTCGCGGCCGGCCTGCCGGGCTTCTTCGCTGCTGAGGCCGACGGAGCCGATTTCTGGGTCGGTGAAGACGCAGGCGGGGACGACGCGGTAGTTGACGCTGGCTTCGTGGCCAAGGGCGTGCTCGACGGCGGTTGTGCCCTGGCGGCTGGCGACGTGCGCGAGCATGAGTTTGGCGGTGACGTCGCCGATGGCGTAGACGTTGGGGACCTTGGTCTGGCAGTGTTCGTTGATGGGGATGGCGCCGCGGTCGGTCTCGAGGCCGATGGTTTCGAGGCCGATGCCTTCGCTGTTGAGCTTGCGGCCGATGGAGACGAGGATCATCTCGGCTTCGATCTCCTGGCCGGTGGAGAGCTTGGCCTTGGCGCCGCTGGCGCCGGCGGTGACGGTCTCGACCTTGGCGCCGAAGTGGATATCCATCTTGCTCTTCTTGAAGTGCTTGTGGAGCTCCTTGGCGAGGCTGGCGTCGGATCGGGGGAGGAGCTGGGGCATCATTTCGACGATGGTGACTTTGGCGCCGAGGCGGTTGAAGATGCCGGCCCATTCGCAGCCGATGTAGCCGCCGCCGACGATGAGGATGCTGGCCGGGGCGCGGGTGAGTTTGAGGGCGTCGTCGGAGGTGAGGACGGTCTTGCCGTCGAAGGGGAAGATGGGGAGGCGGAGGGGCTCGGAGCCGGTGGCGATGATGATGGTTCTGACGGTGAGTTTGCGCTCGCCGTCCGGACCCTTGACCACCACGGTGTGGGCATCGGCGAGGGCGCCGCGGCCCTGGATGTGCTGGACGTTGTTCTTGCGGAACAGGGCGCCGATGCCGCTGGTGAGGGTGTTGACCACCTTGTCCTTGCGGGCGGCCATGGCGGCATAGTCGGGGGTGGGGTTATCGATCTTGACGCCGAACTCCGCGGCGCGGCGGGCGAGGTGGAGGACATGGGCGAATTCGAGCAGGGCTTTGGTGGGGATGCAGCCGCGGTTGAGACAGGTACCGCCAAGCTGGCGGTCTTCAACGACGGCGACAGAGGCGCCAAGCTGGGCGGCGCGGATGGCGGCGACATAGCCGCCGGGGCCCGCGCCCAGGATTACGACATCAAACGAGTCGCTCATGTGGAATGATCCCGCGGCGTTGTACAGAGAGGGAACTGGCGGCGCCGGGGAACGGCCCGGCAGGCGCCCACCAGCCGGAAACCCGTCGCGCCCGGTGGGCGCGATGGGTAAAGATTATAGGTCTGACTTGGCGGGGGGGTCAAGGGCGGGGGGCTGGATCGCTGGCGATGGACGGGATGGCCAGAACGGACCGCGAGGGCATGGGGCGTGGGCTTGTCAGAGGGTCCAGCACGGCCTTGGCAGATCGTGGAATACGACGTTGAGGGTGGGGAAGCGATGGCGGAGGTCTTGGACGAACTGGCGCAGGCCGATGTTCTCGGAGAGGACGTGGGAGGTTTCCACGAGGGCGAGGCCGGCCTCGATGGCGTAGTGGCATCCCATTTCGTCGAGTTCGCCGCCGATGGCGGCTTCGGCGCCTTGGTCAATGGCGCGGCGCCACCAGTAGGCGTTGGCGAGGAGGCTGACGCCGCCCCAGAGGTTGGCGATGCGCTGAACGAGGCGTTCGGGGTCGCCGACGACGCGGACGGCGCCGGAGACGCCGGCGGCGTGTTTGGCGCGCAGGGCAAGG
>CAYYEE010000360.1:2753-5072 GCA_964470775.1 uncultured Planctomycetota bacterium
AAGGTCGTGGACGGAGATGGGGGCATCGAGCTCATAGACCTTTTCGTAACCGTCGCCGGCCGCGACGCGGTCGAGTCCGCAGGCTTTGGCGAATACGTCGCCGATGCAGTAGCGGTCGAGGCCGTAGTGGACTTGGAGGATGGTGAGCTTGTGGCGTTGGATGAGCTCGCGGCGCTGGCGGTTGGGGGAGCGCTCGGTTTCCGCGGCCGGGAAGACGGGGGTGGTCCAGCGGTAGGGAGGGGCTTCGTTCTTTTCGGAGAAAAGGGGGGGCTCGTGGGTCAGGACGAGGTTGCAGCCGTGGTCTGCGGCGGCTTGGAGGGCGGAGGCGGTGGCCATCCAGGTGACCATGACGCCGCGGACTTCGTCGTCAGGACCGCCGGAGAAGAATCCGCCGTCTGGCCACATCATGTAGGGGACGCCGAGGCGTTCTTCGATGGGGAGGAGGATGTCGCGGGCGTGGGTCATGGGAAAGCTCCGTGCAGGAAATGGCAGGAACCGCGGTGACAGCCAGAACGTCAGGCGCAACGGCGAGTGGCAGACCGGCAAGGAGACGCGGGGTTATGATAGCGGGGGTTTCCGCCGAGGGCAAGCGGTTGCGCTGTGCTTTGGCGCGGGAATGGCGAGTGCCTGGCGGGGCAGGGCGCTTGGTTCATTGCGGCGGTTCTGCTTGACAGGGGTCGGTCGCGGCTTTATACATGGGAGTATCGCTATGCCGATATGTGAACTGGCGGGGGCGCAGGCTATTTCCTCAGGAGGCAGGCCATGCGGGCTGCTATCGTGCTGACCGTGGCTGTTGTGCTGTGCTCAATGGCTCGCGCTGAAGTGAAGTCGTGGGTGGAGGACTATGAGGTTCAGGGCAAGCCTTGCGCGTTCTACTGCATGCAGAGCGGCGAGACGAAGTACTTTATCCGCTTCTATCAGAACCGTGTGGGGATGCGGCCAAATGGGGCGAACTGGGAAGGCGGCGAGAACTTTCTGGAGGTGCGGTACGGCAAGCAGAACCTGCTGCCGTGCGAGGCGGCGGCGCGGTTTGCGGAGGAGTCGGAGAAGCGGGCGGTGGTAGAGGTGGTGTGGCGGACGCCGGCGGGGCCGCTGACGGCGCGGTTTGAGGTGCGCGACGGGCGGGACAGCTTGTTCGTGAGCTTGGACCTGCCGCCGGGCAAGGAGCGGGCGGTTCAACTGATGGCGTATCCGAGTTCCTATGGGGGAGGGTGGAAGCAGGGGATGGAGCTGCGGAAGCGGCAGATGGTGACGCCGTCGCGGACCGACGCTTGGGTGGGGCCAAGGGATGTGGTGAAGACGCTGGAGGGGGCCGACTGCTGGTTCCTCTGGCAGGACGATCATTTTGACGTGGCGAAGACGAAGAACGCGTCGGAGGGACCGTGCGCTTTTCTGTTCAATCCGGCGGATCCGGTCAAGGTGGAGGTGCGGCTGGGGAACTATGCGTCTTTTGTGAATCTGTTCCCCAAGGGCGATGACAAGGCGACGCTGCGATTTGCGCTG
Source organism: uncultured Planctomycetota bacterium (assembly GCA_964470775.1). Classification (GTDB taxonomy): domain Bacteria; phylum Planctomycetota; class Brocadiia; order CAIUPP01; family CAYYEE01; genus CAYYEE01. Next base: position 4,257 of record CAYYEE010000360.1, read on the forward strand.
TGGGATTTTGTGGGGCAGACGAACGAGGCGGCGGGCGCGCGGATGAACTCGCTGACGCCGGCGTGGCTGGAGGTGGGGCCGGCGGCGCCGCCGCCGGCGGCCTTCAAGCCCACCCGGCCGGTGTGGACGGCGGCGATGCCGGTCCAGGCGCAGGCGAAGCCTTTCGCGGCCAAGAGGACGCTGTACGTTTCTCCTTTTGGCGATGACAAGAACGACGGGCTTTCGCTGGCCAAGGCGTTCAAGACGATCTCGCGCGCGGCGCAGGCGACGGAGCCGGGCGATCTGGTCCTGGTGAAGAGCGGGGAGTATTTCGAGCACGTGCACTTGAAGCGGCCGGGCACGGCGGAGGCGCCGATTGTGTTTCGGGCCGCGCCGGGCGAGACGGTCATTATCACCGCGGGACACCGAGTTGAGGGCTGGGCGCGGGACGAAGGGACGCGCTTCTGCTGGTCGGCGCCCTATGAGCGGGCCGTGAACATGGTGATTGACGGCATGACCTTGGCCCGCTATGCGACCGTGCGCGATATGAAGACACTGGAGGAAATGCCCAGTTCTTTCTACTTCGACGCCAAGACCAAGCGCATTCACGTTCACTGCTTCGAGGGGCTGGCGCCGGAGCAGACGGACGTGCGGGTCATTGACCTGACCCAGTCTTCGGGCGTGGGCGCGCCGGCGGGAACGGCGGGCTATGCCTTTGACAAGGGGCTATGGCCGCTGGCGCCGTGGAACCGCGTGGAGGGGTTTCTCATCGAGTTCCAGCCGATTGCGGTGCAGTTGCGGGCAGACAACTGCGAGGCGTGGAACATTATGGCCTAC
>CAYYEE010000361.1:0-5058 GCA_964470775.1 uncultured Planctomycetota bacterium
GGCCGGGGACGTGGCGCGGCTGTTTGGGCAAGGATGGCGCCGCTGACCGTGGTGGACCCGCGGCCGGCGCCGCTGTGGGCCGTGGGGAGCGTGGCCGGAGTCAGGCCCGAGCCGGGCGCGGGGGCGGCGGGTGTTCCTCCCGCGCCGCCGGCCGGGGACGAGGAGACGCGCCTGGAGAAGGGCAAGCTGCTCACGGGGCAGGTGACCGATGGCAAGACGGGCAAGCCCGTGGCCGGGGCGGCGGTGGTGGTGTCTTTCCGCAAGACGAGGCTGCCCGCCGGCGGGGCCGCGATGGCCGCGGCGTTCCCCACCGGCGACGCGCGCCTGTTGACGCTCGCGCGCCGCACAGACGCGGCCGGGCGTTACGTGGCGCGCCTGGCCGCGGAGGAGGCGCATGTGGAACTTGTGGCGCCTCCGGGGCTGCGCTTGGTGGCATGGCCGGAGGGGACTCGGCGGCGGCCTGAGCTCACCGAGGACGAGACGCGGCTGGACCTGGCGGTGGAGATGGGACGCGAGGCCGGGGTGGCCTTGTTGATGCGCGGGGCGGACGGGAAGCCCGCGGAGGGCGTGATGGTGAGCGTGGCGGGGCGTCTTGCGCTAATGGCGCGGTTCGAGGCGTCGGACCCGGCCGGACGCGTGTGGGCGCCGGGGCTGAGCGCGGAGACGCCGACGGCCGTCTACGCGCGGCGGGCCGACGGCTCCGAGGCGGCTTTGGCGTTCGTGACGCCCGAGCAACTTGCCGCTGGCCGGGAGGTCGTGGTGGCGCTTCAGCCCGCGCGGGCCGTGCCCGTCGTGTTCGCCGGCGAGGACGGCAAGCCGTTGGACAAGCCGATCTTCGGGTTCGTGTCGCTCTCGGCCAGCGGGGCGCCCGCCGAGAGACTCATGATGCGCCGAAAGGACGCGGCCGGCGGCCTCGTGGTCAAAGGGCTGCTGCCCAACGTGGAGTATGAAGTGACCGGGAACGCGCGCGGGTTCGACTGGTCCGTCGTGGCCGAGCGCCAGAAGTGGAGCTTCAACGCGGCCGACGAGGCGCCCAGGATCGTGCTGAAAGGCCGCAAGGCCGCGGCGCGCGGCGTGGAACGGCCTATGCCGCCCCGCCAGCCGTTGGAAGAGAAGTACGAGAGCGACATGAAGGCGCTGGCGGCCTCGGCGTGGCAGGCCAAAGACCCGGTGCAGACGAACCTCGTGTGGTTCGGCGAAGACCTGGCTGTGGCGGACACGGACAAGAAGACGGTTCAGAGGTTCCCTGGCTTCTTTGGCCACAAGACCGTCAAGGCGATCGGGATCGGCTTCGGCCAGGAGCGGGTGTGGGTGGGCACGGACAAGGGGATGTTCGTCTGGGACCGCAAAGGGCGGTACTGGAACCGTTTTGCCGTGGGCGGCGAGCACTTCGAGGCGCCGGTGACGAGCTTCAAGACCGAGGGCGATGCGTGGCAGGTGACCGTGCGCCTGGCGGACGGGAAAGAGGCGACGTTCGTGTTCGACGCCAAGACGGGGACTTGGGTGAAGTAGGGGGGGCTTGGGTCTTGGGAACGGCGACGGCGGCGGAGCCGCCGTCCGCGCGGGGGCGGCGCTATTCGACCTGGGGGGCCTCGGGGTGCGTGTCGGCCAGACGCAGGTCGAAGAGGATGCGCAAAAAGAGCAGAAAGCCGCGCTTCTCGCCTCGGACCGCGTCGAGAGGCGCCCGATAGGCCGGCTGCGAGGTCCGCGGGTCGCGGGCGATCTTGCGGATCCGCTCGTCGAGACCGGCCACGATCTCGTCGATCTCCGCGCGCATGGCCTTGGACTTCTCCTGCCGCATGGTCTGCAGGCGTTTGATCTTCTGGTCCTCGGTGTTCTCCGGGCAGTGGATCGCCGCGATCGCGAGTTCGCAGAGCTTGTCGTTCTGTGCGTTGATGAAGCGGATGAGCCGCTCGATGGACTTGTTCTCGATGGTCACCTGACGCTGAGGCGTCCACGAGGCGATCTGGCTCATCAGGCGGGCGGCGCTCGGCTTGGGAGAGGTGGGAAGGACGATTTCGCGTTTGGGGACGGACGCCTGGGCCGGGGCGGCGCCGCTTTCGAGGGGGGCGACGATGGGGTGGGCGCAGATGGGGCAGCGGTAGATGTGGCCGGGCTCGCACGCGGGCAGCTTCAGCTTCTGGCCGCACTCCGCGCACCGCAGCCTGATCTTGGCGTCGTCCTTCTTTGATCCGAAGAACATCTCACCCCCCCAGCAGATGCAGCCGGGCCATGTTCAAGACGTGCTTCGAGGCCCGGTCCTTGATGGCTTCGCGTGTGCCGTGCAGACGCAGTTCTTCGACCTGAACGCCGCCGTCGTGGGCCAAGGCGGCGTAGACAAGGCCGATGGGTTTTTGCGGCGTGGCGCCCGTGGGGCCGGCGATGCCTGTGGACGCCAAGGCCAGAGCGGCGCCGGAACTGGCCCTCATGCCCCGCGCCATGGCCTCGGCCACGGGCGCGCTGACCGCGCCGTGCTGGCGGATGAGATCGGCCGGCACGCCCAGGCGGGCGGTCTTGCTCTCGTTGCTATAGGTGACAGCGCCTTCGAGGAAGAAGCGGCTGGCGCCAGGCACGTCGGTGAGGCGGCTGGCGATCAGGCCGCCCGTGCACGACTCGGCCACCGCGAGCGTCTGGCCCTTCTGCTCCAGCAGACGCAACACCGCGTCTTCGAGCCTGTCCTCGCCCTCGCCGAAGACCATGTCGCCCAGCCGCCGGCGTATCTCGTCGCTCACGTCCTTCACCATGCGCTCCGCCTCTTGCCGCGAGGCGGCGCGCGCCACGGCGCGGACGCTGATGACGCTGTTGTCCACCTGCGTGCCCACGTCGGGGTTGGCGCCGCGGGCCATCAGGTCCGCGATCTTCTCGCCCAGCATGGACTCGCCGATGCCGAACACGCGCAGGATGCGCACGGCCGTGGCTGAGGCGTTGCGGCTCCGCAGACGAGGCCCAACCCACGCCTCCCACATCGCCTTCATTTCCGACGGCACGCCGGGCATGGCGATGTACTCCGTGCCGCCCACGCTCAGCGCGAAGCCCGCGGCCGTGCCCCTGGGGTTGGGGATCATCTCCGACCCCTGGGGCAGCAGCGTCTGCGTCAGGTTGCTGGACGTCATGGGCCGGCCGATGCGCTGGAAGAAGGCGGCCAGCGTTTCGCGGGCCTGGGCGTTCTCTTCCAGTTTGACGCCGGCGAAATCGGCCAGAACAAACCGCGTCATGTCGTCCAGGGTGGGGCCCAGGCCGCCGGTGACGAGCACGGCGGCGCAACGGCCGCGGCTGCTCTCCAGCGCGCGCAGCATCTCTTCCCGGTTGTCGCCCACGGCGGTGTGGCGGATCACCTCATAGCCCAGTTCCGTGAGGCGTTGGGACATCCACGCCGCGTTGGTGTCCGCGATGTAACCCAGGGCGACTTCAGACCCGATGGAAAGGATCTCTGCCTTCATGGCGGCGCCAGGGTCATTGCGCATGCTTGCGGCGGGCGCCCTCGGCGCGGGCCGGCATGCTGTAGATGTCCAGGAAGCCCGCGGCCGACTGGCGCCGGAAGGTGTCTCCAGCGCCGTAGGTGGCCAGCTTCTCGCTGTAGAGCGAATAGGGCGACTTGCGGCCCGTGACCAGCAGGCCGCCTTTGTAGAGGCGGACGCGCGCTTCGCCGGTGACGAACTTCTGGCTCTCGCTGAAGAAGGCGTCCAAGGCGTCGCGCAGGTCGGTGAACCACCGGCCGGAGTAGATGAGGTCCGCGTACTGCTGGGACAGGATGTCCTGGGTCTGGCGCACGGTCTTGCTCAGGGCAAGGTCCTCGATGGCCTTGTGGGCGGCCAGCAGAATAACGGCCGCCGGCGCCTCGTAGACCTCGCGCGACTTGATGCCCACGACGCGGTCTTCGACCATGTCAATGCGGCCGACGCCATGCGCGCCGCCGATCTCGTTCAGGGTTTCGAGCAGCTTGACGCAGTTGATCGGCTTGCCGGCGAAACTCACCGGCACGCCGGCCTCGAAGCCGACCACGACCTCTTCGGCCTTGTCCGGCGCCTGGGCCGGGTCCGCGGTCATCTGCCACGCGTCCGCCGGCGGGGCAACCCACGGGTCTTCCAGCGCGCCGCACTCGATGGAGCATCCCCACAGGTTGCGGTCAATGCTGTAGGGGCTCTTCTTCGTCACCGGCACCTCGACGCCGTTTTCCTGAGCGTAGTCAATCTCTTCCTCGCGCGTTTTGAAGCGCCACTCGCGCAGGGGGGCGATGACCTTCAGATCCGGCGCCAAGGCGGCCACGCCCGTCTCGAACCGGACCTGGTCGTTGCCCTTGCCCGTGCAGCCGTGCGCCACCACCTGGCAGTTTTCGGCCCGCGCCACGCGCACCAGCTCCTTTGCGATGAGCGGGCGGCCCAGGGCGGTGTGCAGGGGATAGCCGTTCTCGTACACGGCGTTCGCCTTCAGCGCCGGGAAGATGAAGTCCTTTACAAACTCCTCGCGCAGGTCGCGGATGTGGATGCTTTCGGCGCCGGTTTTTAGCGCGCGGCCCCGCAGGGGTTCCAGCTCCTTGCCTTGGCCGAGGTCGGCGGCGAAGGCAACAACGCTCATGTTCTTCTCGACCTTGAACCAGTGAATGGCGACCGATGTGTCCAGACCGCCAGAATAGGCAAGAACGACACGCGACATGGGGGGACCCTCCAAGGCAGGTAAGCGCGCGCTCGCGAGTCCGTCCAGGGGCTTGCGCCACCGGACGGGCGGACGTTCGTATACGTTAGGCGTTTTGCGCCGAGGTGTCAAGGCGGCGCCGTTTGGGGGCGCGGGCGCGTTCGGCCCAGCGGCGCCGGCCGCGAGAACGGGTGGCGCCGCAACCGCTGCCTCGCCGGTTTGACACAGCCGCGCCAACGCTGATAAGGTGAAACCCGGTGAGAAGAAGGAGCTCGGACGATGAGGGGATGGGCCTGGAGAGCGCTGGCGTTGGCGCTGTGGGGTGGGGCGGCCTGGGCGCAGGCCGGAGCCGCGGCAAAGCCCGTGCTCACTGCGCGCGTGGCCTATGACATCCGCAAGGATACGGCGGGGCGGAGCGATCCGTCC
>CAYYEE010000362.1:0-5049 GCA_964470775.1 uncultured Planctomycetota bacterium
CGGCGCTCCATTTCGGCGTCGATGACGGGGCAGGTGGCGATGTAGGCGCGGGGGCGCGGGAGTTCGAGGGCGCGGCGCATGGCGTAGGCGCTTTTGCCGCTGCGGGCGCCGCCGGTGACGAGGAGGACGCGGGCCATCAGCGGCTCTCCGGGGCTTGGGGGGTGAGCATTTCGGTAAGCGTGCCGCGGCCGTCGTAGAGGCGGATGTTGACGAGGGCGGCGGGCTGGACGTCGAAGAGGAGGTAGTTGCGGGCTGGCAGGCCGAGGAGGTGGCAGAGGGCGGAGCGGATGACGCCGCCGTGGGTGACGGCCATGACGGCATCGCCCGGGAGGGCGGCAAGACGCGCGGCGGCGCGGCGGACGCGGTCGAGGAAGTCGCCGAGGCGCTCGCCGCCTGGGGGGGTGAAGTCGTAGCTCCAGGCGTTCCACTGGCTGACGGCGTCGGGGTCGGCGGCTTGGATTTCGTCAAAGGTCATGCCTTCCCAGCGGCCGAAGTCGAGTTCGCGGAGGTCGGGGTCGGTTTCGATGTTGAGGCCGACGGCGCCGGCGATGGCGCGGGCGGTTTCGAGGGCGCGGCGCAGGGGGCTGGCGAAGAGGCGCTGGGGCTTGCGCCGGGCGGTGATGGTGGCGAGGCAGGCGGCCTGGCGGCGTCCGTGTTCGTCAAGGGGAACGTCGGTGCTGCCGAGGAAGCGGGGTGGGACGGAGCGCTGCACGGAGGCGTGTCGGATGAGGATGAGGTTTGAGGCCACGGGAGTTGCTCGGATTATGTCGGAAGGATCGGATAATTCGGACGGATCAGGCGGTTTGGACGAATCAGATGAATTTCAGGGTTGATTGGAGGACGCGGGCGCCGAGGCGGGTCATGTCGGAGGGCATGCGGCCGGGGTGCCAGGGGAGTTCGGTCACGATGACGCGGGTTCCGAAGTTCTTGAAGCAGTAGCCGCGCATGGAGGCCGGGTTCTCGGGTTTTGTTTCGAGGCAGTAGTACCACATTTCGCGTTCCTTGCGGACGTTGTCGTCGGGGAGCAGGTCGCGGAGGACGCGGAGGGTGAGGTCCTTTTCGTATCCGTAGAGGAAGAGGGGCGCGAAGAGGTAGCCGTGGTGGTCAATGAGGACGTGAGGCTTGAGGGCGATCAACTGGTCGCGGAAGGCGCGGATGGTGGGGTCGTCGGAGGCGACGCCGCCTTGCTCCATGTCGTAGAGCTGGACGGGGCCGAGGCGTGTCTGCTTGAGGCCGTTGGCGACGCCGTCGGGGTTGATGGTGGGGAAGAGGTGGAAGGCGTATCGGTCGAGCCATGCCTTGGGGACGCCGGGGCTGAGGAGGTAGTCGGCGGCGCCTTCGACGGCCCAGGAGCCAGCGGTCTCGAAAGCGTGGATGCGGCCGGTGATGACGACGTTCTTCTTGGCGGGGCGGCCACCGAAGTCGATGGTGAGGCAGGGGATGTCGCGGCCTTCGGCGGTCTTGCCGATGGAGCGAGCGGCGCAGGCCGGGGAGCGGCGGGTGAGGCGTTTGATGAAGCGGGCGGCGTCTTCGTTGGTGTACCAGGGGGCGGGGCCGAAGCGCGAGGCGCCGGAGGGGAGGGTGAACTCGTAGACGCTTTCGGTGGGCGTGCTCTGGCCTTGGACAAGGGTGTAGCTCTTGCCGCGCTGGAGGTAGATGTTCTTGCGGAGGCCCATCCAGCGGAACTCGGCCCAGCGGATGCGGATGCGGACTTTGACTGGGGCGCCGGCGTTCTGGCCGCTGAGCCAGGAGGGGTTCTGGGCGTTGTCGAGGCCGTCGCCGTAGTGGCGCTGCACGACGAGCCATTCGTTTTTGGCGACGCGCTCGATGGTGTTGGCGCCGGGAATGGTGTCGGTGATCTGGACTTTGGCGCGCGCGGGGCGATTGGGCATGACAGAGGTTCTCCGCTGGTCGGGAAAAAATGAATATAGCGGTTGTGGTGGGGGATGGCAAGGACGAAGGACGAAGGACGGAGGGCAGGGCAGGGACGGGGAGAGATTTTTCGGGGTTGACAATCCTTGGTTATTTGGTTATATTGCCAAATAGGGAGACAAATGAGGAGTTGGATATGGATGCGCGGAGGCAGGCGTTGCTGGAGGCGAGGGCGAGGGTGCTGAAGGCGCTGGCGCACCCGACGCGGCTGTTTGTGGTGGAAGAGCTGGCGAAGGGGGAGCGGTGTGTGTGTGAGCTGACGGAGATGATCGGGGCGGATGTGTCGACGGTGTCGAAGCATCTGTCGCTGCTGCGCGAGGCGGGGATCGTGCGAGATGATAAGCGGGGGAACATGGTGTTCTATCAACTGCGCTTCTCGTGTGTGCTGGAGTTCCTGCGGTGCGCGGAAAAGGTGATGGCGTCGTCGGCGGAAGAACGGGCGGCTGTGATGGCGTGCTGTCGGCGTTGAGGTTTTTTGCTTTGGGGAGTATTTGGTGATCTGGCCAAATTGGGGAGTTGGACGGATCGGATAATGAAGGGAGACGCGGATGACGGAATGGCGCAAGGAATGGAAGACCCTGGCGTGGATCGTGGGGGTGTTCTTCGCGTGTTTCTACCTGCCGGTGGGGGGGGCGCGGTTTGACGGGGCGGTGATGGAGTCGCTGCATCTGGTGAAGTGGTATGCGCGCGAGCACGTGCTGCTTTGCCTTGTGCCCGCGTTTTTTATCGCGGGGGGCATTGGCGTTTTCGTGAGCCAGGCGTCGGTGATGAAGTACCTGGGCGCGCGGGCGAACAAGGTGTTGGCGTATGGCGTGGCTTCGGTTTCGGGCACGATTCTGGCCGTTTGCTCATGCACGGTGCTGCCGCTGTTCGCGGGTATCTATCGCATGGGCGCGGGGCTTGGGCCAGCCTCCGCGTTTCTATATTCGGGGCCGGCGATCAACGTGCTGGCGATCATCTTGACGGCGCGGGTGCTGGGTTTGGAGCTGGGCGTCGCGCGGGCCGTGGGGGCCATCTCGTTCAGCGTCATCATCGGCCTGCTCATGCACTTCATCTTCCGCAAGGAGGAGACGGCCAAGGCGGCTGCGCAGATGGCAATGCCGGAGCCCGAGGTCGCCAGGCCGCTGTGGCAGAACGCGGTGTTTTTCGCCACGATGATCGGGGTGCTCGTGTTCGCCAACTGGGGGGCGCCGAATGACTTTCACTTCAAGATGAAGGACGGCCGGGCCTTTGAGGCGGCTGTGGTCAAGGCCCCTGAGGACACGCAGGCGCCGGGCGCCCGATTGGCGCTCAAGATCGTCTCCGGGCCGGACGAGGGCAAGGGCGTGGAGGTTCTGGCCGCGGAGGTGGCGAGCCAGGAGCCGGCGCCGGGGGTGTGGACCTCGGTCTGGCGGGCGAAGTGGGCGGTGACGGCGGTCTTTGCGCTGGCGTTCGCCGCTACGCTCGTGGCGTGGTTCCATTTGAGGTGGTGGGCCGTGGCCGCGGCGGCCGCGCCCGCCGTTGTTGCGGCTTTGGTCTGGCCGTCAGAACCGATGATTCCCTTTGCCGTGGGCGTCCTTGGTCTTTCGACGCTGACCAGCCTGAACAAAGGGGAAGCTGGCGAATGGTTTGGCCAGAGCTGGGGGTTTGCCAAGCAGATTCTGCCGCTGCTGCTGATGGGCGTGCTGGTGGCGGGTTTTCTGCTGGGGCGGCCGGATCACGAGGGGATGATTCCTTCGGGGTGGGTATCGGCGATGGTGGGCGGGAACTCGCTGTGGGCCAACTTCTTTGCCGCGTTCGCTGGCGCGTTCATGTACTTTGCGACGCTGACCGAGGTGCCCATTCTGCAAGGGTTGATCGGCAGCGGCATGGGCAAGGGGCCGGCGCTGGCGCTGCTGCTGGCGGGGCCGGCGCTGAGCTTGCCGAACATGCTGGTGATTCGCAGCGTCTTGGGAACAAAGAAGACGGCGGTCTTTGTGTCGCTGGTGATTGTGATGGCGACGGTGTGCGGCATGGCGTATGGCGCGTGGTTCTGAGGCGGGCGCCAAACAACTGCGCCGGCGCCATCGTATTATCATCAAGGCGGCGTCTTGGTCATGACTTCGAGCGTCCGCCGGCTTGGCGGGAGGGCGGGGAATTGATGAGAAGACGTGCTTGGATTTGCCTGGCGAGCGCGCTCGCCATGTGCGCGGCGCTGGCGGGATGCGGCCGCTCGAATGCCCCGGCCTCGAACCAGGCGAAGAAGAGGATGCCTTCGGTCGCGGTGGAAGCCGTCCGCCAGGAGCCGATCTCGCGCTTCTTGGAGCTGACGGGCGAGGCCGTGGCCGTGGAGTCGGTGGTTATCTCCGCCACGGTGGACGGGCCGATCAGCTTTTGTCCGTGGCGTGAAGGCGACCGGGTGGAGACCGGGCCGGACAAGCCCGCCAAGCTTGTCGAGATCAGCCGCGAGACGTACCGCGCGGAGGCGGCGGCCGCGGAAGCGGCGTTGCAGGTGGCCAGAGCCAGGCTGGCGGACATGAAGGCGGGGACGCGACCCGAAGAGATCGCGATAGAGCAGGAGACGGTGAGGCATCTTGAGGCGGCGGCGGCGCTGGCCAAGAGCGACCTGGACCGCGTGGCGAAGTTGGTGGCTGGCGGCACGCTGCAGGCGGAGGCGCTGGAAAAGGCGCAGACCGAGCACACGTCCGCGCAGGCCCGCCTGGCCGCGGCCAGGCGGCGGCTCGAAATGCTGGTGGCGGGTCCCACCAAGACGGCGCTTGCCGTGCAGGAGGCGAACGTCAAGGAAGCGGAGGCTCAATACGGCCTGGCCAAGGCTCGTCTGGCCGAGTGCGTCATTTACGCCCCGTTTTCCGGCACGATTACGCGCGTTTACGTTCGCCCCGGGGATACGGCTTCGGCCAGACAGGGGAGCTTCCGGCCGTTGCTGGAGATGTCGGACCTTTCGTCCATGGTTGTTCGCGTGGCTATCCCCGAGTCCTACGCCTCCGAGGTTCGCGCCGGCATGGCCGCGCGGGTCACGTTGGACGCGCTGCCGGGCAAGGTCTTTGCCGCCAAGGTGGCGCGGGTGTTTCCCGATCTCGACCGCAAGATGCGGACGCGGACGGTGGAGCTCTCTCTCGAAAAGGCGGCGGACTTGTC
>CAYYEE010000363.1:0-5027 GCA_964470775.1 uncultured Planctomycetota bacterium
CCAAACCGCTCCGCGTCCGCCACGACGACGTCGTCGAATCCCGGCTTGTTCAGGTCCTTGTTCTTGAACAGGAAAAACTCAGCGCCTGGACGCAGTATCTTTGCGCCTGTTGTGCACACGCCTTGTCCTCCGCCCCCTTGCCCACACGGCCCTTGCCGCCGCCTCAGCCTTCAGTCTTCGGCCTCTTCTTCGCCTGCTTCTCCGCGTACATCAACTTGTCGGCCACCTCCATCATCTCTTGCAGCGAGATGGGGTGGTCGGGGTCATAGTGCGCCACGCCGCAACTAAAGGAAATGGGGCAAGGCCTGGGCGACTCCGCCTCCAGCGCCCGCAGATTCGCCTCCAGCCGGCTCCGCAGCTCGCGCTCCGTGGCCTCGGTCGTGTCCAGGGCCAGGCCGACGAACTCGTCGCCGCCCACGCGCGCGGTGACGTCCGCCTCGCGCAGCGTGGCGCCCAGCGCCCTGGCCGCGGTCACCAGCGCGCGGTCGCCCTCGGGATGGCCGTAGACGTCGTTCATATGCTTCAGGTTGTCCAGGTCCAAAAAGAGCAGCACAGCCCGCCAATGGCTGCGCTTGGCTTGTTTGAGCATCTGCTCGCCCATGGCCAGAAAGCCGCGGCGGTTGTAGATGCGCGTCAGTTCGTCGGTAATGGACATGAGGCGGAGCCGCTCTTCCAGTTCTTTGAGCCCGGTGATGTCGCGCACGGAGGAGAGCAGGGCGATGAGATTGCCGGCGCCGTCGCGCACAGGCGCCCGCAGCACGTGGAGGTGCCGCTTGCCTTCGGAAGTGATGAACTGCTCATCCTGGATCAGGGACTGGCCCGTGGACGCCACTTCCTTGTCGCTGCGCCGGTAGCGCCGCGCGCGTTCCTCGGGGTAAAGATCGAAGTCGTCCCGCCCCACGATCTCCTCTTCGTCCTTGCCCAGGAAGTCGCAGAACGCCGAGTTCGCGGCCTGGTAGATGAAGCGGAGGTCCTTGAGCGCGATGAGGTCGGGCGTGTTCGCCAAGACGGTGCGGAAGATGCTCCGCTGTTCGGCCAGGGCGTCCAACGCCCGCCGCCTCTCCACCGCCGTGGCGATCTGGCAGAGCGGAAAGCCGACAAGCGGCGCCATGTAACCCAGCGCCTTGTAGGCGTGGGCCGTGCTGTAGTAGAAATCGTTTGGCGCGCGCGACCACGTCATCACGAACTGAGCGATGGCGCAGATGCCGACAGCGCACGCGACCCACCAAGTCAGCATGTCGCGCCGCCGGTGGTACTCGGCCAACAGGATGAGGAACGCGGCCAGGAACAGCAGGCCCAGGAAGAAATCGACCGGCCGCGGCATCCGCTCATTGGGTCTGACCACGCCCTCGGCCGCCATCTGAAAAATCAATACCGACGCCAAAGCGCAGAGGACCAGGAACATCAGCGAAACCCACAGCGACGGCCGGCCGCCCGCATCTCCGGAACGGCTGACGAGCGCCGGCGCCAGCAGCAGGATCATTCCCATCAGGAGCCGCCCGCCCACGTACGTCGCCACCAGGTAGGTATCCATCCATTTCGCCGGCAACTCCGTCCATTCGTGAACCATGGCGAACGTCATGAGACCGTTCACCATGTCCATGGTCCCGCCCAAAAAGAACGCCAACCCCAAAAACAGGTCGATCGGGTTCCGCAGCGAGCTGTAATGCGCCACCAGCGCCAGCCCCGCGATGACCGCCAGCAGGCTGCCGAACAGGTTCACCGCCGCCGCAAAGTCCGGCGACCCCTTCACCGAGGACTGCATCATGAAGGGGAACACCGAACCCAGCAGGACGATCACCACGAAAAGGATGATCAGGTGCGTGCGTTCTTGACGGGGCGAGTGCGTAAACATCTCCTCCATCAGCGCGTCTCCTCGGGCGCCCATCCCGGCCGGCGCGCCCTCTGGCCACGACAAAGCTCCCCCGCAGCCGCCACGGAGCCAGCACCCCTAACTCTACCAGTTTTCCCGCCATAATCAAGGTTCTGTCAGCGCCAGAAGGGTCTTGGCGTGGTCAGGCAGGCGCAGCGGCGAAGAGCACGCGGCCCGGCGCGCAGGACGTTGACGCGCCCTGCCCCGCGTGCTATCTTCCTCGCTCCACGTCCCCCTCAGCCGGAGATCCGCCATGCTGGAAACCGCCATTCTCGCCGCCCGCCGGGCCGGCCAGGAGCTTCTTGCCGCGTGGACCGGGGAGCTGGAGGTCCTGAGCGAAGACGCCGGCGACATCAAACTCGCCATGGACCGCCGCGCCGAGGACATCATCCTCAGCGCCATCCGCCGCCGGTTTCCCGGCCACGCCATCCTGTCCGAAGAGCGCGGCCGCGTCCAGGGCGCCGAGTTCACCTGGGTCGTGGACCCTCTGGACGGCACGCACAACTACTCGCGCCATGTCCCCTACTGGTGCGTCTGCGTCGCGGCTTATCATGGCAACGAGCCCTTTCTCGGCGTGGTCTATGACCCGATTCATAACCACCTCTTTTCCGCCGAAAGAGGCAAGGGCGCGTTTCTCAACGGCCAGCCCATCCGCGTCAACGCGGAGCGCCGTCTGCCGCAGGCGGTGGTCGCTTTCGGCTGCTATCACAAGCTGGAGAACTCGGTGCGGTCGTGGATGCGCCGCACGCAGGTCATCACGCCCGCGGCGCGCTCGACGCGCAACTTCGGCGCGGCCGGACTCCACTGCGCCTATGCCGCGGCGGGATGGGCGGACGCGTTCGTGGAGTATGGGGTCATGCCCTGGGACGTGGGCGCAGGCCACGCCATCGTGCTCGAAGCCGGCGGGCGGTTCATCTCCTGGCCTGTGGAGGACGGTGGCCTGGACGTGGTCATGGGCGCGCCGCTTGTCTGCGAGGACCTTCTGGCGCTGGGGCTTTGGCGGCCGGCCGAGGAGTCTAAGCCGGTTCTCTGACAGCCCGCCGCCAGTCCAGGGACACGTTGCGATCCCGCCCTTGGCGGGCTGAGGCGCCATGTCTCCGCCGGCGCGGAGCCGCCCCTCTGGCGGCGGATAAGCGCTACCTGTTCACGCGCCTTCCCACCGCGTCCAACTGGCGCAGGAACTCGTCGGGGATGACGCCGCCACTCTGGATGGGGACCTCCAGAGTCACCACGCCTTCCCAGTCCGTGATGTACTTCACGTACTCGGCCACAAAGGCATCCGGGAAGCGCGACGGCCCCACGCCCCACTTTTCGCCCAGATACTCCAGCACGTGGAACTGGGCGTGGCCCACCCATCGCGTGCGCGGCGAAGCATAGAGGGAACCCAAGCCGATGGAGTGGCCTCCGGTGTAGTCCTGCTCCGGGTCAATCACCGGCAGAGGCAACCGCGGCGGGCCGGAGTTGAAGCCCAGAATCGCGTCCGGGTTGCCCGCGCGGAGCGCAGCGGCGAAGGTAGCGAAGTTGGGGGGATCGGGGTAGTGGTACATGACGTCCGGGTCGTAGCAGCCGTCTATCCACCAGCCCTTGACAGCCTGGCCCCATCGCTGGGACCACTCGCAAATGACGCGCTGCCACTTGATCTGAAAGCCGGGCAGGCGCTCATAGGTCCTTTTCTGCGTCACTGGGTCCACCCGGGCCGGCCGCCAGCCCAAACGCTCCACGGCCACGGGGTCGGACATGGGCGCGTTGGCGGGCAGATAGGCCAGCAGCGCCACGGAGCGCGCACGCAGCGCGGCGGCGAGGTCTGCCATCAAGTCGCGGCGCGAGCACTTGGTGGGCCGGATGCCGGTGATCTCGTCATAGGCCGCGTTGGGCGCGCAGAAGTGGCCGGTGTTCTGGCCCACAGTCATGAGGAAGTAGCGCGCGCCGGTCTGGGCCAGCCGCGCCGCGAAACGCTCGACGTCGAAGCCGTCCACCTTGCGGTTCCACGCCTCGGCTGTCACGCCCGCGCCATCCTGGCCGCAGCCCGGTTCGCTGGGCAGAAAATGGCACATGACGCCCCACTTCGCCGCGCAGAACCAATCTGTCCGATGCGACCTTTCGCCGCTCACCGCGCACACCGTCCTTTCCATGATAGCGCGTCTGACACGCCGGACTTGTCGGACAGGTTCTGTCGGACGGGTCTGAGCCGCGCTACTTGGAGAACCGCCACTCGCCAAAGGCCCTTGCGTCTTCGAGCCGCTCTTCCACCCGGTTCCATGCGCTGGCCTCGATGGGCGGCCCCACGCGGCGGCGAACCAGATTCCCGTTCCAAGTCGCGCCCGAAGGAGCGGCGCCCAGGCCCAGAGCCTTAAACGGGATCGCCATTTCCGCCACCCACGACTTGTCGCCCACCTTGGCCGCGCTGACCACGCTTCCCTTGCCGCGAACGCGCGCCACGCCGGCCGCGTTCACGGCGATCTCCACCTCCTGACCGCCGGGCAAGCGGAACAGCGCCGCCACCATGTCGTCCTGCAACACCGCCGCGCTGCCCGGCGTCTTGCACTCGCGCCGCACCTTGGCCGGCTCGGTCTCCTGACACTCGAAAGCAATGTACAGGTTCTCCGCGTCATACGCCAAGCGCGCCGTGGTCTGCCAGCGCGCGGGAAGGCGGCGGCGCTCGTTCATGCGGAACTGGCCGGCCTCGGCCGCGGCCTGCCACGCCGCGTCGTCCAGCGAACCATCCACCTTGGGCGCCGCGTCCGCGGCCAGCCGCTTAATATCCAGCGCGCGCTTCTCCGGATTCCACAACGCCGTCTGCCAGCGCCACCTCTCATAGGACGGCGGGTACACGATCGCTGGAGACGTCTTTCGGTCTTCGAGAAACTTCTCGTAGTCGGCGTCGGCAAGATAGAACCGCGACTTGTCTCCGTCCTTGAGCAACCCCGCCCATCTCAGATTCCAGTTGAGGACGACAAGGTTCTCGCCCATCATCTCCACGCGCCGCTTCTGCGCGGGCGTGGCCGCCTGCGCGGCCGCCTGCTGGCAGAGCTCCTCCAGCCGCCAATAGATCGGCGCGTAGACCTCCTGCGCCGTGTCATACCAGATTTCGTGGTCCGGATAAGGCTTCCGGATGATGTACGCCTTGAGCGAGGCCTCGACCACGTCGTGGAGT
>CAYYEE010000364.1:0-5025 GCA_964470775.1 uncultured Planctomycetota bacterium
GCGCGGCGCCGGTCCACCTTCGGCGGTCAGAACAAGCAGCTCCATCGAGAACACGGGCTCGGTCGCCACCTGCCAATGGACCACCGCATCCTCATCGCCCAACTCTATCTCGCGCTCCGGCTCCTCCGCAGACAGCAGACGCCGCCAAACAGGCGGCCACAGCGCCGCCGTCATTCGGGGCTCAGCCGACCGGCGCACATAGCGCCCGTCCCGATCCGCCAACCACGCAAGAGGCGGCGCCGAGTCACCCGAACCGAATAGCACGGCAGCCCCAGCCAGCGGCGCTTGGGTCGAGGAATCCGTCACCTGGCCCGACAGACGCTTCCCCTTAGACATCTTGATGACGGCGCCGCCAGCGCCCAACTCGCCCACGGCCGGCGACGCGGCCGGCTCCGCGGCCGGGTCCAGCGCGGTCACCGTCAGCTTCTCCGCCTTTCCACCGGGCCCAGCCTTGGGCGCCAACGTCGTCAGCGCAAAGCGCCCGCCCGCGTCCGTCAGAGCCCAGTTGAAGGACTGGCGCTCTACCACCAACATCCCGGCCGCCGGGTTGCTGTCCGGCCCCAGGACCTGGCCCGAGTAGGTCGTGACGCCGGGAACCGCCTCCTTCAAGTCAGACTTGTCCGGCGGCGCGAGCACCGTGCCAACCGCCACGCCTTGGCGCGACACGCGCAGCAGCGCCCGCCCCATCGGAGCCCCGTCCACGACAGCAACGCCCTGCGCGTTCGTCACGCCCACGCCGCAGTCCGGCGCGCCCGCCGCGCCCTCCTCCGCCGCCGTCTCGCCCAAAGTCGAAACCACGAACGACGACTGCGATGACAACGCCAGAAGCCTCACCACCGCGCCCGAGACCGGCTTCCCGTCCTCACCCCCCAACGTCACGGTGACGCGCCGCCCCTTCTCCAGTTGGATATGGTGAAACCCCACTCCACCCGGCAGGAGCTCACGCGCGGCCGGCGCATGCCCTGGCGCGCTGACAACCAGGCAGGTCGCCTGAACGGGGAAGCCCACGAACACGGAAGGCGGCTCCGGCCGCGTCCACTCCAACCGGAACCGCCCTTCCGCGTCCGCCTTGCCCGTGGCCAGCCACGCCGCGCCGAACGTTGACGAGCAATGCTGATAGAAAAGGCCCACCGCCGCACCGGCCGCTGGCTGGCCATCAGCGTTCTTCACCTGCCCCTCAACGACCTCCGCCGCCACACCCAGCCCAGCGCCCAACGCCGCCAGCGCCACGCCAAGCAGCCAGACCTTTCTCATGTCGACGCCTCCAAAGCCCCAGCTTGCGCCGCCATTCTACACTGCCGCACCCACCCGCCCAAACCCCAACAAGACTCTGTCGTCACCCCCGTCCGGTCTGTCCGATCCGTCCGGCAGAACACAGAAAAAGGGGGAGAACCATCCGTTCTCCCCCCTGGGCTGCGCCCCTTTCACTTGCTACAAGAGGGCATCGTGGCTTCCACGAATACGATCTGCACGCCCGCGTTCGCCACCAGAATGACCGCCACGGTCTGCCCGGCCGCCGGCTTGAATCCGGCCCCATTCGCCAGCGCGTCCTCGACCATCGCGCGGCCGGCCGCCTTGCTCGGCATCACCGGATTCGCCTCGGTGAAGAACCAGATAGCCTCCTGAATGTCCGTGTAGTAGGCGCTCGGGTTCTTGTGATTCAGGATGTAGTTCACGTGGTCCCACTGCATGCTCGTCACCCTGGCCGGCGCGCCGGTCAAATTCACGCTGCTGTAGGCGCGCGCCTCGTACCAGGTCTTCAGGTCAATGGCATTCGTCTCTTCCGCGCACCAGCCCACCCAAACGCCGTCCTGAATGCTGAAGCCGCTGGGAACGCCCCACAACACCAGATCAAACGTGTTGTTGTGCCGGCCGCGGAACGCGTAGTTCTTGAACCAGATCGTCGTGTCGGGAACCGTCAGCGGCGGGCAGGGCTGCTCAACCGTGTATGTGAAATAGGTTGCCCAGTTAGCGCCTGGGAAGTCCTGTCCAGCGGCCCACGCCGTTTCCCACAGGCTGAAGTTATAGTACGGCATGGACGCGTGAGCCGCAATGTAGAGCTTTGTGCCCGGTGTCCAGGTCTTCAGCGGAATGGCGAACGTGTTCTCCGTCACCCACGGCCAGTAATACCGCGAATACGCGAACTGCCCAGGAATGGGGTTGCCCTTCTTGGTCTGGGGAATCTCCGCCAAGCTGGTGGCCACATGAAGGTGTGTCTCCGACATGAACCAGCCGTCACCGGCATCGTAGGTCACATAGAGCGTCGTCGCGTCATTCCATACCTTCACGACACCCGCTTCATAGTGTTGGCCCGCCACCAGCTTCGTCGTGAAGGGGCTAGCCTCACTGTAGCCGTAGGAGGCCGCGCAGCCAAAAGCAAGAACGGCGATGACGGCCAGCCCGAATCTGTGTCCCATTCTCATCGCAACCCTCTCCTTGGTCATCTGCATGACAGTCTCCTGCTCCTAAGCTGGAGTACTGGCGTCCAACTCTGGGCAAGTTGCCCTATTGCAGCAATCGCCGTTCCCTAAACACCGAAAGTCACAAAACGCAACCTCACAGTGTTTTACAACAATGCCATTCGTTTCGGTTCCACAGGGTCTACGACAGAACGCGTAGTTCTACCTACAAATAGTGTTGCCAACTGGTGGGAGCGGCGATGGCACAGACAGCCCGCAAAGGACTGAGCGGCAAACACATCCGGCCCTTGTCCGCCGCTTCAGCGGTGGCGGGAAGGGCTGCGCCAATGGGTTGCCGGGAAAACGACGGTTGCGCAGCGTTGAAGTGACGCATGGGCACGCTGCGCGGCGTGAGAACCATCCGCCCCGCTACTCGAAGATCACGTCCCCAAACGTGTTCCGGTCGTGGAAGCTGCGCGTCTCAAGGTTGGGCGACCAGAGCGACAGGACAGGAACCTCCTTTTCGGCGCCCCGCGGATACTCGGCCCGGCCGACGTTCATCGTCCACCGTGTCCCTCGGCCTGGCGGCTCCACCTCCAGCGTGGCGAACGGAATCCTGACCTCCGCGGTCCAGCGCCCCTTCTCCTTGTCAATCACCGCCGCGTAGGTCCAGCCGCCGTTCCACGACGTGTCGCGCTTGCCGAAAAGCGGATGATACGGGTCTTGGATATAACCCAGCCGCGCGTCGAACGCAGAGTCAGGAACCGGATTGAACGCGAGCTGGCAATGCTTCTCTCGCTCGCCAAAAGGATCAATCATCAGCTCCACGCACTCTCGCGCCCAGGCGTTGCCATCGCGGCCCGTGGGTTCGAGCTTGGCCAAAGCCTCCGCCTTGTCCGTCTCGCATTCCACCCCCACATAGAAGGCCTCGGTGTCATACAGAACCTTGAACCGCGCCGCGTTCTTCAGCGTCCCCATGCCGATCTCGCTTAGCTCCTGGAACTCCGCCTTCGCCCACGCAGGGTCGCTCAGCTTCCCATCCAGGACGATCCGGTCCGCGCGCCGCGCCCGAACGCTCCTCTGCTGCGTGCCCGGCAGCAGCCCCCGCTTCAGCAGCAGCGCAAAGTCCCAGTTCAGCGGCGCGCCCAAGAGCGCCGAGTTCTTGCCGCCGTCCGCCACCAAATCGCGCGCGGCGCCGCCAAAGGGCGAAGGCAGCCCCTCGATGGGCATGGGATTGCCGCCGGGGAACAGGCTCTGAAGGAGTCTCTGCCTCTCCCCCACCACAGCCCCCAGCGCCGCCAGCAACGTCGCGTTGGGGCTGGCGCGATAGGCCTGATAGACCTGGAACACCGCGGCCAGGTTCTTCACCATCGAAAACTCCGCCTCAACAAGCCGGAGATGCGCCTTGACGCGCTCCTCCACGGCCGCCGCCTTGGCGCGTTCCAGGTTGCGGCTCATGTCGTCCACCAACCGGGCTGGCAACAGCCCGCAGTAGTAGTCCTCCGGCTTGCCGAACGGACTGGCCACCTTCGGTTCCCCAGTGTTCGGGTGGTTGAAGACCGAGAAAGCGTCCAGCCGCTCGTGCATGGCCCGGAAGAAGCTCCTCATGGGCGCCGCCGCCTCGCCGAACGCCGCGTCCACGTACTCGCGCTCCAGTTCGCGCCAGTCGCGCTCCGGGTTCTCCAGCGCCTTGCCGAACGCATAGTACGACGGCCCCTCAAGGCCAAAGGACCCCTGCCCCTCAAAACCTCCGCAGAGATAGACGCCCCTCACCTGGTTCTTGAGGAACAGGCGTATCTGCTCCACCACGTAGCGCGGCGTCCGCTTGGCCGCAAACCCAGCCGCCTGGTAGTGGCCCCAGTTGTAGGCGTAGACCACCTTGTCCACGCCAAAAGGCGCCCAGTCCGCAAAAGCGTCCGGCGAGTAGCTGCACATCTGGATCACGACGTTATCCGGAAACCGGGTGAACGACTTGGGCGGCTCGCGCGTGGGCGGATAGGAGATGATCATCACCTTCTTGCCGGGCCGGCGCTGCTTCATCGCCTCGGCAAGCTGACGGTGGAAGATCCACGTCCGCTCGCCAGGATCCGGGTGGATGGCCTTGCACGCCGCGCACTCACACGGCTGGTAACCGTCGGTCTGCGCCAGCTCGACCCACTGGTACCCCTTGTCCAACTGGTTCTCCATCTCCTTCAGCATCAGCTCCCGCACTTCGGGATTCGCGATGCAGAGGTGGTTGCCCTTGGAGGTGCGCTGTGCGCCCACGAGCGCAAAATACTCAGGATGCGAGGCGCCATAGGTCTTGGCCGGCACGGCGCTGTAATAGGAGTGACCACCGTAGGAGTAGACCACCGGCGTCCGGCCGAAGTAGTTGCCCGCCACGGCCACGACCCGGTCCTTGGGCGCGCGCCCCGTGACAAACGCCATCTTCGGCTCCCAGAACACGCTCATATCCGCGTCCACGGACAGCATGTCATGCTTGGGGACATACACCCCGTGCTTGCCCGGCATCAGGAACCTCACCCCGACCTGCTGCTCCAGGAACGCGGTCACGGCCTTCAGCGTGCCAAGGTACTCGATGTCCTTCCGGTCCGCGATGCCGGCCTCCCCGTCCTGGCCAACGAGA
>CAYYEE010000365.1:0-5016 GCA_964470775.1 uncultured Planctomycetota bacterium
GCATATCTTCTGCGAGAAGCCGCTGGCCAACACCCTCGAGGACATCGAGGCGATCATGGTTGCCGCGCACAACAACGCGGGCAGGAAGATGATGGTGGGGCAGTGCTACCGCCTCGAGCGGCACAGCATGTCCGTGAAGCGGCTGATTGACGATGGCGCGATCGGCGTTCCGGTGTGCGTGAAGACGGGTTACATCTCGGACTACCTTTACTTTTGGCAGACGGAACCGCAGGACAACTTCAAGCGGCCGTGGCACCACATCACGTCGCGGCCGATGATTAACGGCGGCACGCACCTGATTGATCTGGCGTCGTGGTTAATGAAGGCGCGGCCGGTGTCGGTGTATGCGCTGCGCCGTCCCATGCAGGCGGGGGTGTACCCGGGGGATTGGGTGTCGGCGATCTTCCGCTACTCCAATGACGCGATGATGCACATGGACGCGAGTTTCTCCATGATCGCGCCGCACGCGCCACACTTCGGGCTGGAGGTGTATGGCACGGAGGGGAGCATCCGCGGCGAGACGCTGTACCGGTTCCGGTCCAAAGAGTACCACCTGCGCGATTTTGAAACGCGGGAGATCGAGACGGCGAAGACTGAGTCGCACGCGTTCAAAGAGGAGGTGACGCTGTTCCTGGACGCCATCGAGAAGGACGAGCCCGTGTTCGTCCCCGTGGGCGAAGGCGCCAACGCGGCGGCGGCGGCGATCATCGCCGACCAGGCGGCGCGGTTGGGCCAACAGTTGGCGATTCCGGACTATCGCGGGGTTGGGGGGTGACCTGGGACCGGAAGTCTGCAAGGGCTGAGCGGGGGTGGAATATCGGTTGACAGGCTGCGGCCGGGAATGCTGCAATGCTCCGCGTTTCTAAACGAGTACTAAGGGAGCGCGGAGATGATCTCACTGTATCTGTCTGCCGCTGAGTTGGGCTTTGCGCCTTCGGACGCTTGGTATCCGGCGCCCACGCGGGAGCACAGGGCGGATGTTCATGCTGTGCCGAAGCGGTTCGAGCTGGGGGTTTTCGACACAAGGGACGCGGGGGCGAGGCTGACACCGCATCCGTTTGTGGTGGTTGTGGGGGACGGGGAGCGGCGGGCGGCGGTGGTTCTGAAGGCGGAGGCGGGGGCGCATCTGTTTAACTTTGTTGATTTTGAGGTGGACAGGGGCGGGGTGAAGGCGCTGGTGGACACGGAGGGGCATGCGGACGAGGGGTGGCTGGCGCCGAGGCTGAAGCTGGTGGTGGTGGAGGGGAAGGGGGGCGAGGAGCGAATGGACCTGGTGGCGCGGGCCATGAGCCAGGTCTACCCGGTACCGTCCCGTCAGATTCTAAACTGGTGGCTGCGGCCGATCTATTGCGGGTGGGGCGATCAGGTGGCGATCAGCCTGTATCTGGAGGGGGCGGGGCCTGAGCCGCGGGCGCTGGCGTACTGCATTCAGGGGTTGTATGAGCGGTGGATCAACCGGCTGGCGAAGCATGGAGTGCCTGTGGGCACGGTGATTGTGGACGCGGGGTGGTCGCTGGCGGGGGTGTGGACGCCGGACCCGGTGCGATGGCCGGACCTGCGGGGTTTCATCAAACGCCAGCACGAGGCGGGGCGCAAGGTGCTGATGTGGATTCCGACGTGGATGCGCGAGGGGTTGCCGGACGAGTGGCTGGTCCACGCCGGCGAGACGCCGATGGTGGCGGATCCGACCGTAGAGCCTTACCGGCGCTTCTTGCGCGAGCACGTTGAGCGGCTGTTGTCGCCCCACGGCTTTGACGCGGACGGGTTCAAGATTGACCAGTTGCAGTATGTTCCCTGCGAGCGGCGGCCGCGGGTGTCCGAGCATTTCGGGCGGTCGAAGTGGCTGGACGGACCTCACGGCCGCGTTTCCGTGAAGGGCAGCGAGTGGGGGCTGGAGTTGCTGTACCTGTTGCAGAAGGATATTTACGAATCGGCTAAGAAGGCGAAGCCGGACGCGCTGGTGACGAGCAGCACGCTGCACCCGATGTTCCACGATACGTTTGACATGATGCGTCTGCATGATACGGGGTTGTTTGACGGGAGCGTGTTTGACGCGATGGCGGCGCGGGGCCGGGTTTCGCGGGCGATGCTGCCGCATCATCCGATCGACGCGGACGATTGGGTGTTCGCGAAGTACGCGGAGTGGGTGGACTACACGAGCCGGAGCCAGGCGATCGGCGTGCCGTGCATTTTCTACGCGGAGCGGTTTGTGCGGTCGTTCAAGCACGAGCCGGCGACGCAGCCGATCCTGGGCGAGGACCTGGAACGGATCGGCCGGGCGTGGCGGGAGGGGCCGAGGAGTTGAGTTCCGGTTGCGAGAGGGCCGCGTCCGCGAGCTCGATCCCCAGTCCGACGGGGCTGTTTTCAGCGCAAGAGCAGGGCGAGGCTGATCGTGGGGAGCGCGTGGGGGCGAGGTGGCGGGGGAGGGCGGCGCTGTTTTCGGCGCATGAATCCTCGGACCAAGGTCCCTGAGAACCGGCCAAGACGGCAGATCCCGATGCCGGTACCGACCGCGGCGTTTTTGGTGGAGCCCGCCCTCCGACAGGCGTCGGAATCGGTGTCGGGACCGGGAAGGGGGTGGCGTTCGGGGGGGGGACGGAGGCAGCCGGGAAGGCGTCGGGGCGTCAAGGGGACTGGAAGAGGGATCGGGGGGCGGCTCGACACAGCGGGAAGACGTGGTATGCTTGGGGTGGCTGAAGCGGCGGGCGAACCAGGGAAGAGAGGGGAGCGACGAGGCGGCCCTTTCTTGTCTGTTCCGGGGAGACGTTGCGATCCCGCCGTTGCCGGGCTGAGGCGCCATGTCCCCGCCGACGCGGTGTCTTTTTCAACGGGCCGTTAAAGAAAGGACGAGGTCATGATTCTTGGCAACCGCCGATTTGCCGCGGTGGCCGCATGCGCTGTGGCGGCGTGGCTTTGTCATTGGGCGCTGGCCGGGGAGGTGTTCCGTGCCAGCTTTGAGGATGGGTTTGACGGGGTGTCGGCGACGGGGGTGGTGAAGGCGGAGGTGACGGGCGAGGCGGCGCTGACGCCCGGCCGGCAGGGCAAGGCGGCGTTTCTTCCTGCCGGGGCCTGGCTGACCTATGCGGCAAAGGGGGTTCTGGACGGGAACGAGGGGACGATTTCGTTCTGGATCAAGCCGTCGTGGGATTCCCGGGATCGCGAGAGGCGTTACATCCTCATTGACGCTCTTCGGACCCTGAAGATATTCCGCAACTCCGACGGCCGTCTCCACGTCCAGATGGAACGGAAGGAAGGCGCTAGAAGTCTGGCGGTTTCGTGCGTTTTGCTCTGGGAGAAGGGCACGTGGCACAACGTCAAGGTGGCGTGGAAGGGGGCGGCGAAGGCGGACGAGGATACGGTGGTTGCGGTGGAGGTGGACGGCGCGCAAGTGGCGTGGGGCCGCGAGCGGATGTCGCGGCGGCCTGCGGGCGCGTCGTTCGTCATCGGCGCGGACAACAAGCAGAGCTTTCTTGACGCGGCGATCGAGGACTTCCGAGTGTCTGATCGCGCGGAGATTTCTCTTGAGAAGTCGGCCTTTATGCCGCTGGCGGACGGCACGCCCGTGGATGACCCGTACATCTCCACCACGGCTTTCCTGCCTCCGGACATCAAGCCAGACCCGATCCATCGCCTGGACGCCGTGAACGCCACGACGTGGGGAGGTTTTCCGCCCGAACTGGCTCAGGAGTACTTTGGCGATTCGGCGGCGCAGCGGGTGATCTACCGCGACACGGTGACGGGGGCGGAGGTGTGGCTGACGTTGCGGTCGGTGGGGGACGAGGGGGTGCAGTACACGAACTACCGGCCGTTCAATGCGGACGGGTCGCTGATGCGGGTGTGGGGGGTGAACGGCTTTGTGCGGTCGGACGGGTCTGGGTTGCAGTCTTTCGCCAAGGTGATTCCGCATGAGTTCTGGGGTCTGCCGGAGTGGGACAAGAAGGATCCGGATGTGGTTTTGTGCCGGACGCAGAACGGGGGGGCGTATCGGTTTAATCTGCGGACGAGGCAGCGTGAGGATATTTTCGTGCCTGAGGCGAGCGTGCCGGATTCCATTTATGTGCATTTCAGCGATGACGGGCAGCATACGCTGTTTATCACGCGGCAGGGGGCGAAGCCGCCGTTCAAGGCGTGGCTGGGGGACGGGCGCGGGCAGAACCGGCGGGTGGTGGAGGTGAAGACGGTTTCGCCGGAGCCGGCGCAGGACCGGATGGGGTCGGCGGCGTTTCTGCGCGATCAGCACGGCAAGCTGTACTTTCGGTACTCGATCAACAAGGGGAAGCCGGCCAAGGGGCCGACGCCGTATCAGAACTGGCTTGTGGAGATGGACGGGAGCGGGTATCGGCGGATGAACTCGCAGAGCGAGCTGCTGGAAGACAAGGGGCTGCATTTCGTTCCGGCGGGGTCGTTTGTGGTGACGGGTCACGGGGGCTATTCGCCTTCGATGAAGCTCTTTGCCCATCATTCCGGCCGGCCGGGCTACAAGTGGGTGCGGGACTTGGCGACGTGGACGCAGCGGGACCTGGCGCGGATTCCGGGGTGCGATCACATGGACTGGACGGCGGACGAGAACTGGTTTCTGACATGGACCGTGCAGAAGGGTGTGCCGATCTACAAGGTCTACGTGGATACGGGGGTGACGGAGCGGATTGTGGCGTCGAACAGTTGCAGCCATACGAGCGCGGGCGTGCCGTATCACGGGGCGAGCCCGGATGGGACGAAGATGGCTTTTCGTTCGCAGATGCTGGGGAACCAGGATTACTATGTGGCGATTTTGCGGCATCCTGATCCGCCGGCGCGCGTGACGGTGAAGAGAGAGGGGGCGGCGAATGTCTTGGCGTGGGGGGCGCCGGCGCGGCGCTGCGAGGTTGCCGGGTACAACGTGTATCGCAGCGACCGGAGCGGGCTGGGCTGGCGGCGGGTGAACAAGGTGCCTGTGACGGCGCTGACCTGGCGCGACGAGGGGGGGCCGGAGAAGGCGTTTTACGCGCTGACGTCGGTGGAGCACAGTGGTCTGGA
>CAYYEE010000366.1:0-5011 GCA_964470775.1 uncultured Planctomycetota bacterium
GTGGCTTCCGCAGCCGTGGCTTCGGTGGCAGCGGGGGCCGGCGCGGCGGGCGCGGGGGCCGCAGGCGCCGGTGCCGCCGGCCGGTCCCCAGAAGTTTTCTTCCTCATCGAGCAAGGTTACGCCGTTGACGACGCCGGTTTCGCGTTGCCAGATGTCGAGGGCGACCTGATCGATTTCCCAGGCGCCGCCTTCGCGCTGCACGCCGAAGACGGTGGCGAAGATGCGCTCGGGGGGGAGGCCGAGCCAGTTGGGGTCGGTGCAGAATTCCCAGCCCCAGGTGATCGCCTCGCGCTTGAAGTAGTCGCCGAAGGAGAAGTTGCCGAGCATCTCGAAGAAGGTGTGGTGATAGGCGGTGCGGCCGACGTTGTCGAGGTCGCCGGTGCGCAGGCATTTCTGGCTGGTGGCGGCGCGGGTGAAGCCGGGCTCGCCGCGGCCCATGAACTCGGCTTTGAACTGGTTCATGCCGGCGCCGCTGAAGAGGAGGGATTTGTCCTCGGGGGGGGGGATGAGGGAGTCGCTGGCCACGACGCGGTGGCCGCGGGCGGCGAAGAAGTCGAGGAAGGCTTTGCGAATTTCGTCGGTCTTCATGTTGCTTACCTGAATGAGACTGGGCTGACGGAACTTCGACGGCAGACCTGGCCGCGGAGGTCACGGCGAACGGCAACGGATGAGGCTGACGGCGAACGGCGAATGGCCACAGATCACACAGATGAACACAGATGTGGCGAAAGGGGACGACGAACGGCGGAGGCGCTAGGACTCGGAGGCGGAGGCGCTTTCGTCGCCGGCGACGGCGGCGGGGACCGGGCCGGAGGCGCGGATGGCGTCTTCGAGTTTCTTGGCGATGTCCTTGTTGTCCTTGAGGAACTGCTTGGCGTTTTCGCGTCCCTGGCCGAGGCGCATGCCGCCGAAGGAGAGCCACGAGCCGCTCTTTTCGATGAGCTTGGCGTTGACGCCGAGGTCGAGGAGGTCGCCTTCGAAGCTGATGCCTTCGCCGAACATCATGTCGAACTCGGCGTTTTTGAAGGGCGGGGCGACTTTGTTCTTGACGACCTTGGCGCGGACGCGGGAGCCGACGACCTGCTCGCCGGCCTTGATCTGGCCGATGCGGCGGATGTCGATGCGGACGGAGGCGTAGAACTTGAGGGCGCGGCCGCCGGGGGTGGTTTCGGGGTTGCCGAACATCACGCCGATCTTTTCGCGGATCTGGTTGATGAAGCAGACGCAGGTGCGCGATTTGCTGATGGCGGCGGTGAGTTTGCGCAGGGCCTGGGACATGAGGCGGGCCTGGAGGCCGACGAAGGAGTCGCCCATCTCGCCCTCGATTTCCGCGCGCGGCACGAGGGCGGCGACGCTGTCCACCACGACCACGTCCACGGCGTTGCTGCGCACGAGCAGTTCGACGATTTCGAGGGCTTGTTCGCCGGTGTCGGGCTGGCTGACGAGGAGGTCGTTGAGGTTGACGCCGAGCTTTTTGGCGTATTCGGGGTCGAAGGCGTGTTCGGCGTCGACAAAGGCGGCGACGCCGCCGGCGCGCTGGGCGTTGGCGACGATGTGGAGGGTGAGGGTGGTCTTGCCGGAGGACTCGGGGCCGAAGACTTCGACCACGCGGCCGCGCGGCACGCCGCCCACGCCCAGGGCCATGTCCAGGGCCAGGGAACCGGTGGAGATGACGCCGATGGGCTGGATGTTCTCGGAGCCGAGGCGCATGACCGCGCCTTTGCCGTAGGCCTTTTCGATCTGCAGCATGGCGCGCTTGAGGGCTTCGTCGCGCTTGGATTGGTCTTCCTTTTCCTGTGCGGCTTCGGCGTTGGCGGTTTTCTTGTCAGCCATGCTTTTCCCCTTCATATGCGCGGGCCGCCGGACTGGCCGCCGAGGGCGAAGCGCGCCAAGGGCGTGTAGACCGGGCCGGCCGGCCGCAGGTCGCTTTTCATCAGGACGATTTCGCGGGCTTCCATGGCGCCCGCGACGAAACCGGCTTGGGCGGCCAGCGCGGCGGCGATGCCGGGCGCGGGCTTGGGCTCTTTGACTCGGCCGATGGTGACGTGGGCGCGGAACGGTTTGTCCTCGGGCGCGACGCCGAACGCGGCCGCGGCGCGGTCGAGGGCATGGCTCAGGGCGGCGAGCATGGGCGGGTCTTCCGCCAGCCCGACCCACACGACGCGGGGCCGGCGGGCGTCGGGGAAGGCGCCCACGCCCTGGCACACGAGCTTGCTGACAGGCGCGGCGGCGGCGCACGCGGCCAAGGCCGGGCCGGCTTGTTCGGCGAAGCCGCCGGCCACGTCGCCGAGGAACTTGAGCGTGAGGTGCAGGCTTTGGGGTTCGACCCAGCGCACGCCCTTGAGCGCCGGCCGCAGGCCGCTTTGGAGGCGGGCCAGGTTCTGGCGGATGGATTCGCTCATTTCAAGGGCGAGAAAGGCGCGCATGGGTGCTGCCTGTCAACAAGGAACCAAAGGGACGGCCGCGGCGCAACGGCTTTATCCGGCGCTAGTGTAGTGTTTCAGAAATAGCTTTGCTATCTCTGAAACACTACATGACACAAACCCGGCGCTTGAGGCGTCTAAAGTATCGAGTTAGCCCGCCCTGTGGTGTTTCGGAAATGCAAGGCATTTCCGAAACACCACACTAGAACGATAGCATACCACGGTAGTCTAACAGCCGCTTTTCGACGTCTTTGATTTGGACGGATGTGAGGCGGCCGACGCCGAAATCCTCGACGCAGAAGGAGGCCATGATGGTTCCACAGGCCAGGGCGGCTTTGAGCGTGGGGGCGTCGGTCTTGCCGGCTTTGGCCAGCCAGCCCATGACGCCGCCGGCGAAGCTGTCGCCAGCGCCGGTGGGGTCGCGCACGGTTTCGCAGGGGTAGGCGGGCAGGGCGAAGAAGCTGTCGCGGGTCACGAGCATGGCGCCGTGTTCGCCTTTCTTGACGATGACCGTCTTGGGGCCGAGGCCGAGGATGGCGCGGCTGGCGGTGATGAGGTTGGATTTGCCGCTCAACTGGCGGGCTTCGGAGTCGTTGAGGACCACGGCGTCCACGCGCTTGAGCAGGGCGAGCAACTCGGGCCGGGTTTTCTCGATCCACAGGTCCATGGTGTCGGCCATGACGAACCTGGGGGCGCGCATCTGGTCCAGCAGGCTGGCTTGGGTGACGGGGCTGCCGTTGGCGAGGAAGACGTATTGCGAATCGCGGTAGGCTTGGGGGATTTCGGGGAGGAACTCGCCGAAGACGTTGAGGTGGACTTCGATGGTCTGGCGCTGGTTCATGTCCTGGCTGTAGCGTCCCCACCAGGCAAAGGTCTTGCCGGGCTTGCGCTGCAATCCGGCCAAGTCCACGCCCAGGCTTTTGAGCGTGTCGCTGTATTGGGGGGGGAAGTCGTCGCCCACGACGCCGGCCAGGCGCACGGGCGCGAGCAGCCGTGCGGCGGCGGAGAAGTAGACGGCCGAGCCGCCCAAGGCGCGCTCCACTTTGCCGTGGGGCGTCTCGATTGTGTCGAACGCAATGGAACCGACTACGCACAGAGACATGGCGGCGCCTTACCGAACCGATGGATAACCCTATGCGGCGCAATGGGAAAGGCCAGAGCGCGGCATTATATCCCAGGCGCGCGGGGGGGGTCAAGCGAGGGCGCGCTTCTGTGAGGTGGGGGCACAGACCGTGTGAAGAATGGGAATAATGGGAAGTATGGGAGGAGGGCGGGCGGGGGTCAGCGCGTGAGCAGGGAGGCCATCTCGCACTCGATGGCGGAGATGGTTTCGCGGGCTTCATCGGGCGTTTCCGCTTCGCGCAGGCGGCCGGCCAAGTCGTGCGAGAGGATCATGCGGCTGAGCCGGGCGGTGGCATGGAGGTGCATCTCGCGGTCCACGCATACGGCCAGGAAGAATAGGTCCGTGAGGCCGCCATCGGGCGCGCCAAAGGGCACGGGACATGCGGTGCGGCCCACGACGATCATGGACTCCTCGACGGCGTAGGGCAGGGGCTCGTGGGGGTGGGGCAGGGCCACGCCGCCTCCGATGGCTGTGGACGACAAGCGCTCGCGGGCGGCCAGGGCTTCGTGGATGCCCTCGGCGTCATAGACCAGGCCGGTGGACTCGGCCAGAGACACGAGTTCGCGCAGCACGGACGCGCGGGTCTTGGCTGGCATGTCGAGCGCAATGCCGCCTTGGGGGATGAGCAGGCTGATGAGCGATTCGCTGGGGTCGCGCGCAAGCTGCCTGGCGCGGCCGAGCTCGATCTGCCGCCACCGGGCTTCGCTGATGTCGCGGAAGTGGCGATCGCCGAGCCAATGGAAGACTTCGTCGCGCCGGAAGCGCCACTCGCCCGCGATCTTCTGGCCGGGCAAGCGCTCCTTGCGCATGAGGTCCATGACCTCATTGGCTTGTACGTGCAGGAACTCGCAGATTTCTGGCAGTCTCATGGCAGCACGCGAATGAAGTATGGTGAACAGCCGAGTTGCCCCGTGTCCGGGCTAAGCGCGCCGGACAGCAAACCGCATTCCTTTATTTATACCACCAAAGCCAGCGGCGCGCAAGGGGCGTTGGCGGGCGCCAGATGCGGCGAACGACGAACGGCAGGGAGCCACAGATAACACAGATGGACACAGATACGGCGAACGACGAACGGCAGGGAGCCACAGATAACACAGATGGACACAGATACGACGAACGGCGAACGGCGGGGAGCCACGGATAACACAGATGGACACAGATACGGCGAACGACGAACGGCGGGGAGCCACGGATAACACAGATGGACACAGATACGACGAACGGCGAACGGCGGGGCGGACGAGGGGTCAGCTCTTGTCGTCGTCTCCTTTGCCGAAGACCTTGAGCCAGTAGTCTTCGTCGGGGTCGGAGGATTCCTGGTACTTTTCCATGGGCTCGTCCGAGGGCTGGGCGGCTTCGCTGAGGACTTCCTTGACCTCGGCGAGGAACTCGCGCGATCCGGTGACGCGGGCGCCGTACTTTTCCACAAAGCGGCGGATGGCGTTGTCGCTGGTGATGACGCGGG
>CAYYEE010000367.1:0-5009 GCA_964470775.1 uncultured Planctomycetota bacterium
CCCCCGCCCAACCCCACCACCAGGTCCACGCCCTTCTCGCGGCAGAGACGCACCCCCTCCGCCACCAGCGACAACCGCGGATTCGGCTCCACGCCGGCCAACACGAACACCTCCAACCCCGCCGCCTTCATCAGCCCGCTCACCTTGTCCAGCAGCCCCGACTTCCCCGCCGAACGCCGCCCCGTCACGATCAGCGCCCGCCTGCCCAGCTTCGCCGCCTCCTCGCCCGCCTTGTCCACACCCCCCGGCCCAAACACAATCTTCGTCGGATTGCAGAACACAAAAGGAACCATGATTGATCCTCGCGAAGTCGTGGAAGGAGACGCCGCGCGCCTCAGAGCGTCCGAACCGCGGCCATTCTTCCGGCCCGCTCGCCCTCAGTCTGTCGAGGGGTTGGTCTCCTGCGCCCGGCGCCGCGCGCGCAACCAGAACACGATCATCTTAGGTCATCGGCGCCAACGTGGCAACTGGACGAATCGAAACATCCAGAATCCTGCGAAGAAAGCATCGCCACGCCATTTGCGATCTTGCCCGCGGCGACAGCCCAAGATCGCGGACGAGAGACTTCAGGAAAGGTTGCGGCCGCGCCTGTCCGGGCGCCGAACTCAAGCCGAATTCAACCAGAAAAACAACGCCCGCGCAGAGCAGAACAACTCAACCCGCGAGCGCCGTCTCTTCGGGTGGGAGCGGTTCGACGTCGGCGGGGACATGGCGCCTCACCCCGCCAACGGCGGGATCGCAACGCGTCCCCGGAACAGACGCAACAGGCTGCTATTTCTCGCCTGTCACCTCCACGCCAACCCGGTCACGCTCCCCTTGGGCGCATCCAACTCCAGCGCCCCCCCCTGCTCGCGCGCCGCCACCGCCCGGCCATCGCGCGTCACCGCCGGCGCGCCCCACGGCGCGACCTTGATTCGCAGCCTCTTGCCCAACAGCGACACAATCCGCGCCGCCGTGGGCCGGCCGCCCCGCCACTCCAGGTCCACTTCAAATCCCCCCCGCGCCCGCAACCCCCTCACCTCGCCCTCCGGCCACGCCTTGGGCAGCGCCGGCGCCAGCCGCAACAGCCCCCGGTGCGACTGCATCAGCATCTCCACCACCGCGGCCGTGGCGCCGAAGTTGCCGTCAATCTGGAAAATCGAGGGCGGATGCAGGTCCAGCAGCGAAGCGGTCGTGTGCTGACGCAGGATGAGCCGCACCTGCTCCAGCGCCCGGTCCCCATTCCCCAGCCGCGCCCACAAACACCCGTGCCACGCGCTGCTCCAGCCGGATAACCCAGGCATGTGCGCCAGACGTTTCTCCAGCGACTTGCGCGCCGCCGCGGCCAGCTCCGGCGTGTCCTCCACCGTAATCTGGTCCCCAGGGTACAGCGCGAAAAGGTGCGAGACGTGGCGGTGGCCGGGGTCGAGCTCCTTCACCTCCTCGCGCCACTCCATCAGACGCCCATCGCTGCCGATCTTCAGCGGCGCCAGGTCGCGCAGGATGCCGCTCCACTTCTGTCGCAGCTCCTTGTCCACGCCCAAAATCTCGCTCGCCGCGATGGCATGAGTCAGCGTGTCGTGGATCAACTCCAAATCCATGGCCGCTCCCACGCAAAGCGACACCGGACTCATGCCGCCCTCAAAGACATTCTCCGGCGACTGCGACGGCGCCGTGGTCAGACGGCCGTCGCTGTCCCGGATGAGATACGACTCATAAAACGCCGCCACCTCCTTGAACAGCGGATAGGCGCGCTTGGCCAGAAAATCCTTGTCCTGGCCGTACTCCCATCGGAACCAGAAGTGCTGCGCCAGCCACGCGGCCGCGCCGGTCCACACCGCGTAGCAGTACGACTCCGCCGTGCAGCGGCCCCACGGGTCTGTCTGCAGCGGCAGCACAATCCCCTCGCAGCCGTAGTAGTTGCGCGCCATCACGCGGCCATGCGGGATGAACCGCTCCACGTGGTCGAAAAGCGGCTCCGCCAGTTCCGCCAGGTTGCACGGCTCCGCCAGCCAGTAGTTCATCTGCAAGTTGATGTCGTGGTGGAGGTCGCTCTCCCAAGGCGGGTTGATGTCTTCGTTCCAAATGCCCTGCAAGTTGGCCGGCAGCCCACCCGGCCGCGAGCTCGAAATGAGCAGATACCGGCCGTAGTCGAAAAAGAGCTGCTCCAGCGCCAGGTCGCCGGCGCCGTCGCGCATTTTCGCCAGCCGCTGGTCCGTCGGTTCCTCCGGCTCCGCCGCCTTCAGGTCCAGACTCATGCGGCCAAACCACTTGCGGTGCGCCTCCACATGGCCAGCCAGCAGCCGCCCCCAGTCCAGATCAACGCCGCTCAGCCGCTCCGCGCACATCTCCCCCGCGTCCGCCCCGTCGTGCGAGACAGCGATGCTCAACAGCAGCAGAACCTCAGCCGCGTCCGCCACATCCACCAGCGCAAACCCCTCGTGCGGCGTCACCACCCCGCCCGGCGCTGACACCCGCGCCTCCACCGCGAAGTGCGTGCCCTCGATGAACCGCCCCTCGAACCCGAACCCTTTCTCCGTGGACCAGTTCAACAGCGAACACTCCGCGTCGCTAGCGCGCGAAAGCCCGGCCGTCAGCGGCATAGCCCCCGCCCTCGACGCGGCCAGCCGCACCGCGATCACCGGCAGCGCCGAATGCACGAACACCTCCTCCGTGACCTGGTCATCCCCGGCTTGTTGGGTCACCTTGGCGACGGCCGTGGACAGGTCCAGCTCCCGCCGGTACGCCCCCCCCAGACGCCGGTGAATCCTCAGCCAAAGATCGCCGGCCGGCTGATACGGGTCCACGCGCTTCGGCCGCCCTTTGGGACCGCTGATCACATCCGCCGCCAGCGTCCCGCCTTCCAGCGTCTTGCCGGACATCAGCAACTCCCGGATTCTCTTCAAATTCGTGAACACCGGTGGATCGTCCCGATATCGCCCCTTGGCCCGCCACAGCCACTCGTGATTCAGCGCAATCCGTTCGCACATCAACTTTCCGAACACCATGGCCCCCAGCTCACCGTTTCCCAGCGGCAACGCGTCCTTCCACTCCCGCGCCGCCGAACAATGCCAAATGACCGATCCCATGCCGAACCCTCGACCAAACCGCGATACCTCGCACGCGCGCGAGCCAGCATCCTATTCCCCTGGCCGCATCAGGTCAATAACGGTCCAGGCGGGAAGCATTTGCGCTGTGAAAGGCCCCCCTTCCCACGGGCGGCCAATCCCCATGCGGGCAAAGCACATTAGGCCACCCCAAACCGCCACAACGCAAATACCTCCTCTTGATCGCCCATTTGACAACCCGCCGCCCAATAGCTATAATCATCCATTGTTCGCATGAGCCGAAGTGGCGGAATTGGCAGACGCGCTAGGTTCAGGACCTAGTGGGGCTTATACCCCCGTGCTGGTTCAAATCCAGTCTTCGGCACCACGCACAACAAGGCCCGCCCGCAACCCCGCGGACGGGCCTTTCTCCTTCTTGCCGCGCCGCCAGAATCCCCCCTTGCCCCAACGTCATCCGCCGGGCTCGTCGCAGGCTCGTCCCAACGCGTCCTGTCCTCGCGCCACGCGCGCGCAACACAAGCGCGCGCCTCCCCTTGCGCCCATCGCGCCCGCGGGCTATCATCCACGCGACCCGGATAGACCGTCCCCGCTCACCCGGGACGGGAACGCCGCAACTCGCGGCGGAAGACCGCCGGAACCGCATTGGCACTGAGACCCGCGTGGACACCAGCCCCGCCAACTCTCCCGACCCTCATCCCCCGGCGCCGCCCGCGCGCCTCAAGAGCGTCCTTCCCGCCTGCCTCATCGCCGCTCTCCTCGTCCTCGCCGGCGTCATCAAGTGGCGCGCCTACGAAAAGCCCAACGCCATCCAGCAAGCCGCCCATCACGCCGCGCTCCTGGTCCTGCTGGCCGTGTGGGCAGGCCAGCGCCGCGCCGCGACTCTCGACCGCGCGCTCGCCGGACCCGCCTGGGTCCAGCCCGAAAGCCTGCTCGCGGCCTTGGCCTTGCTCTACGCCGCGTCGCCCCTGTGGGGCGCCAGCTCCTGGCTCGCGGGCCTGGGCGCGGCCGGCATGATCCCCAACATCCTCTGGGCCCTGCTCGCCGCCACCCTGTGCCGCCCAGACCAGGCCGCCGCCATCATCCTCGCCGGCGCCGGCGCGTCCGGCCTGGTCCTGGCCGCCTTCACCTTCTACGACGCGCGCAGCGACCCCGTAAGCTGGCTCTGGCAGCGCCAAGGCCACCCCAATCTCCTTGCCTGCTGCCTGCTCCCTTCCTTCTTCGCCTGCGCCGCCTTGGCCGCCCTGGCCCGGCGCAACGCCTGGCGCCTGCTGGCCGTCGCGCTCGCCGTCCTGCCCGCCTGCGTGTTCGTGGCCGCCAGCGCCATCGGCGCGTGGGTCGGCCTTGCCGCCGGCTGCGCCGCGGGGGCGTTGTGCTTTGTCCGGACCCGCCCAAGGCGGCGCCTGCTTCTGGCCGCGGCGCTCCTCGCCGCGGTGGCCGCCCTCGCCCCGGCCGCCATCCCCTCCCTCAGCGACCTCCTCGCCCCAACCCTCCTCCGGTCACGCCAAGCCACCCGCTTCTTCCACCTCCTCAACTCCGCCGAGATGCTCGCCCATCGCCCGTGGCTCGGCTGGGGACCCGGCGCGTTCATGAGCTGCTTCTCCCTGTTCAAGTCCACCGCCGCCCCCCTCTACGGATGGCAAACCAGCCTCACCCTCCACCCCCACAACGAACCCATCCTCGTCGCCATCGACACCGGCCTGGCCGGCCTGCTCCTCTACGCCGCCGCCGCCGCCGCCTGCGTCCTGCGCGCGTGGGAAGCCGCCCAGCGCGCCTCATCCCCGCGCCGCTGGCTCATCGCCGCCTGCCTTGGCGGATGGACCGCCACCTTCGTCCACGGCTTCTTCGAAATCGCCTTGCGCTACTGGGGTCCCATGGCCATGCATTGGACATTCTGGGGACTTGCCCTTGCCCTCTCCGCCCCCCCCCAAGGCCCCCCCCCCCCCCACCCCCCCCCCCCCCCCC
>CAYYEE010000368.1:0-4996 GCA_964470775.1 uncultured Planctomycetota bacterium
ATTGTACCACAAATCGCAGCCAAATGCAACCTAAATTATGGCCAGATTAGTATCTGCTGGAAGGGCTCATGCGCTTTGTGGTCCTGACGGCCGGGGCCGCGGCGCTGGTGGTGGGGCTGGAAGCGGCGGTGGGGCTGCCCGACGCGGCAAGGAGGCTGGCGCTGCCCGCGCTGGCCGTGGCCGTGGCCGCGGCCTTTGGGCTGTGGATCGTGGCGAGGCTGTTCCGCGCGCCGCAGGACGAAGCCCTGGCCTTGCTGGTCGAAAAGTCCTTCCCCGCCGTGGACAACGGCCTGATCAACGCCGTGCGCCTGGCCAAGGACACCGCGGCGCCCAGCCCGGACCTGGTGCGCGCGGCCATGATGGAGACGCTGCAGCGGCTGGGCGGTCTGGACGCGGCCTCGGCCGTGGACCGGCGCGGGCTGAAGCGGTTCTCCGTGGCGGCGGTCGTGGTCGTGGCGCTTTCGGTGGCTGGGGCGGTGGCGTTTCACGAGCGCGTGGCCAGCGCCGTCATGCGGCTGGCGCGGCCGTCGGCCAACCTGGGCCGCGTGGGCGCGGCGCGCATCCTGTCCGTCAAGCCCGGCGACTGCGTGGGCAAGAACGCGCTCATCAGCGGCGACACGCTCCCCGTCGAGGTCGCCGTCGAAGTCAAAGACGCGCTGGAGACCGAGGGCGAGATCGAGTACCACGAGCCGGGCCAGCCGCCGAGGCGGTTGCGGCTGCGGGCCGTGGAGCCGGGCCGGCTCAAGGCCGAAATCCGCGACGTCAAGACGCCGCTTTCCTACCGCGTCAACGTGGCCGGCAGCGAGTCCGCGGTGTTCAAGGTGGAGGTGGTGGAGCCGCCCAGCGTGACCAGCCTGGAGGTGGACTACGCCTACCCCGCCTACACCGGCCTGGAGCCGCGGGTGGACAAGGAGGCCGACGGCAACGTGCGCGCCGTGGCCGGGTCGTCCTTCGGCCTCACCTTGCGCGCCAGCCAGCCGCTGGGCTCGGCCAAGATGCTGCTGGGCCGCGAGCAGGAAGAGCTGGCGTTCAAGATTGAGCCGGGCGGCGCCTCGGCGTCGCTGCCCAAGCGCGTGCCCATCGAGGCCGACAAGCCTTACACCATCCAGATCACCGACACGCAGGGCCACCCCAATCGCGACCCGGTGTTGCGGCAGATTCGCCTCGCCCCGGACGCGGAGCCGGTGGTGAAGATCGAGACGCCCGGCCGCGACGAGATCGTGGCGCCGGGCGGCAAGATGGGCCTGGTGGTCCGCGTCAGCGACGACTTCGGCCTGGCCGGCGCGGAGTTGGTGGCCCGCGTAAAGCGCGACGACGTGGAAGGGCCTTGGGAGACCGTCTACAAATGGCCGTCGCTGCCGCCGGGCAAGCGGATTGTGCTGGCGTGGGAGTGGGTTTTTGACAAAGCCAAGTTCCGCTCAGGCGACGTTGTGAGGTATTATGTTAAGGCAGAGGACAACAACAACGTCTCCGGTCCCGGCGTGGGCAAATCGAGCGAGTTCGAGGTCCGCGTGCAGGACGCGGAGAAGGTGAAGCAGGAGAGGCTGGACAAGCTGGGGTCATGGCAGGAGCAGTTGCAGAAGGCGCTCGAAGAGCAGGTGTCCCTGCGCAAGAGCACGACGGAGATGGAGAAGGCGCTGGGCGGCGCCGCGCCGCCCCAGGAAGCGCCCAAGCCGCCGGCCGAGGCGCCCGCGCCCAAGCCCGCGCCAGCCAAACCCGCCGCTCCGGCCAAACCCGCGGCCAAGAAACCGGACGCGGGCGGCGCGTTGCCGCTGCCTGGTGAAGGAGAGCTGCCATGAGGTTCGCCGCGATGATCCTGGCGGGGCTGGCGTGCGGCGCGGCGCTGGCCGCGGACGGCGCGCCCAAGCTGGACTTCAACAGCCTTGTGGAACGCCAGGCCGCCGTGAGCAAGACGCTGGTGGAGGTGGCGGCGCGCATGGAGGCCCGCACCCCGGCCGAGCAGAAGGTGCGCGCCGTGGTCTACGGCCTGGCCACCACGGAGACCGTGGAAGCCATCAAAGCCCTCGAAGCCATCCGCCGCGAAAAGAACCCCCTCGCCGCGGCCGAGCGCGTGCAGGCCCTGGCCAAGCTCCAAGACCGCACCATCGAAATCATCCAGCGCATTCTGGGCATCATGGACCACCTCAAGGCCCAGACCAAGGCCGAGGAGAAGAAGGAAGAAGGCAGCGACCTGGACCAGGCGAACGACAACCTGAACAAGCTCAAGGACGACATGGCCAAGTTCGCCGAAGAGCAGCGCAAGGTCCTCGACGCCACGGCCGGCCTGGCCAAGCAGAACGTGGAAGACTTCTCTCCCCAGGAAGAGGAAAAGCTCAAGCAGCTTGAAGCCACGCAGGACAAGTGGGAAAACTTCCTGCAAGACAAGTACAGCGACTTGAGCAAGATGCAGGTGCAGGACTTCAGCAACCCGGCCATGCTGAACGAGCTGGTGGAGATCTTCAGCGAAGTGAAGATGGCCAAGGACGCGCTGGCCAAAAAGGCCGTGGAGATCGCCACGCCGGCCGAAGAGGCGGGCCTGGAGGGCGCCACGTCCATCCAGACCAACCTGGAGAAATGGCTGCCCGACACGCCCGACCGCGAACGCTGGCAGATGGAAGAGCCGCTGCAAGACTACCAGACGCCCATGGCCGAACTGCCCAAGGAGCTGGAGGACCTGGTGGGCGATCTGATGGAAGAAGAAGAGGACTTGATGAACGACATCGAGGACGCCACGAGCGCGTGGAACGACTCGATTGACAAAGGCGTGGGCTGGGACGCCATGGACGGGCCGATCAGCTGCATGTCAGCCAAGGGCGTCACCGGCAACCGCCTGCCCAACAGCAGCGAAATCAGCGGCCGCAGCGGCGAAGGCCGCACCGGCAAAGCGGCGGGCGAGTTCGTGGAGAACACGGCCACCGGCAAAGGCGGCCGGCGCACGCCCACGCGCCTGACGCCCGACCCGTTCGAAAAGGGCGTAGTGGACGACAAGAGCCAGGATTCGGGCGGCGGCTCCACGGGCGGAGGCAAAATCAGCGGCGCCGGCGGCCAGGGGCTGGAAGGCCCCACGCCTCCCCCGCTCAAGCAGCAGCTCGACGCCCTGGCCGGCAAGCAGGCCGAGTTGCGCAACCGCGCCGAACGCGTGGTCGCCGGGTTCAAGGTGATGAACTACCCCGCCGAGGACGTGCAGCGCGTGATGAAGGCCATGCAGAGCGTGGAAGGCGAACTGCGCAGCGGACGCTACACCAACATCGCGCGCGAGAAGAAGGTGCTGCTGCAGAGCATGAAAGGCGCCCTGTCCGTGGCCAAGGGCGAGGCCCTGGTCCAGCGCGACCTTTCCCGCGTGGGCGCCAAGCTGGAAGACGACATCATCGAAGGCCCCGGCGAACAAACCCCGCGCGGCTACGAAGAACTGGTCAACGCCTATTACCAGGCGCTGAGCAAGACGAAATAGGGGCGAGGACGGCAGGGACGATTAGCGGCCCGTTGAAAAAGGCGCCGCGTCCGCGGGGACATGGCGCCTCAGCCCGCCAACGGCGGGATCGCAACGTTTGCCCGGAACAGACGCGAAATTTTCAACAGGCTGCTAACCCAAGCCCGCAACGCGGAACACGTCCACGACCTGAGCCACGAGCAAGCGGCGGAGTTGGCGGTCAAGACGTTTGAACCCCTTGCAACAACGACCGTCCGTTGGGTCGTTTAGCCGGACCCGCCAGCCGCGCAGCCTCTGGCGCGGCTAATGCGCGCGCAAGCCCTGCGGGAAAAATGGCTTGCGGCGGATGTGAAGGCGAAGCGGCGCATCCTGCAAATCGTCTGTTTGAACTGCCGCCTGGACGGCGTAACCCTTTGCCCTGAAATGAGAAAGCCCTTTGACGTGATCGCCAAAGGGCCTTCTGTCCAGTCTGGTCGGGGTGGCGAGACTTGAACTCGCGACCTCCTGCTCCCAAAGCAGGCGCGCTAGCCAAACTGCGCTACACCCCGGCAAGCAAAGGCGAAGGGACGGGTTGCCGGACTTCGGGTTCTGGGGCTTGGGCGCATCCGCGGCCGGTGATTCCCGCTGGCCGCGAGGCGC
Organism: uncultured Planctomycetota bacterium; assembly: GCA_964470775.1. Taxonomy (GTDB): domain Bacteria; phylum Planctomycetota; class Brocadiia; order CAIUPP01; family CAYYEE01; genus CAYYEE01. Next base: position 4,070 of record CAYYEE010000368.1, read on the forward strand.
GGCTCCAAGACACGGACGACGATAGTTATCTTATGCGATGGGGGTGGGGGCGTCAAGGTGAGGGGAGGCTGGATTGGAGGCGGGCGATGGCGGCGAGGAGCTGGGGGTCGCCGGCGGCGAGGGGGGCGGCGCGTTCGAGTCGCTGGCGGGCGGCGGGGTAGCGGCCGAGGTGGGCGGCGGCGCGGGCCCATTGGAGCAGGGCCTGGGCCAGGCGGCGCCGGGCGGCCTGTTGGGCTGGGGCGCCGGGGGCGGATGAGGCGGCGCTCATTTGGGCTTGGCAGATTTCGACGGCTTTGCCAAAGGCGCTTTCGGCGAGGTCGAGCCGGCCGGAACGGGCGTGGCATTCGCCGACGAGCGTCCACGAGGCTGGGTCGGGCGGTGGGATGCCGGCGGCGTAGAGGGCGCGTGTGAGGGCAAGGGGGAGGGCGTTGGGCCGCAGGTCGAGCAGGGCGCGGGCATAGGCGCACTGGGCGGCGGCGGAGTCGGGGCGGCGCGCGGCGTAGTCGCGCAAGCAGGCCAGGGCGCGGCTGGCGTCGCGGGGGTTGTGTTTGGGGGCGCGGGCGCGGCCGGCGTAGAGCTGGCCGAGGATGAGGCGGCTTGGGCCGAGGTTGGGGGCGACGCGCTCCAGGTCCTCGAACGCTTGCAGGGCGGGCTCGGTTCGGCCGGCTTTGAGGAGCTCCTCGGCGGGGCGTTGATAGGACGAGACGAACTGGGAGGGGAAGCGCGAGAGGGGCCGGGCGGCGCGCCACGCGGCCAGGGCTTGGTCCAGCTTGCCTTCCATGGCGAGGTCTTCGGCGCGTCCCATGAGGAAGTGGGCGGTTTGGCCGGGGATGGTGATGGCGCCGGCCAAGGCGAGGCTGCCGGCCAGGGCGGCCAGGCCGCGGGCGCGGCGGGCTCGGGGCGCGATGGAGGGGGGCGGGTCCTTGG
>CAYYEE010000369.1:0-4984 GCA_964470775.1 uncultured Planctomycetota bacterium
CGGTAGATGTCGGTGATGTCGCCGGCGCGGTCCTGGATGCGCTGGCACATCTGGCGGGCGGTGAGGGTATCGCCCTCGCGCAGGCCGAGGCGCTGGAGCCAGCGCTGGTCAATGAGCAGGTTCCACTCGCGCTTGAGCTTGGGCGCCAGGGGGCGGTAGGACGTGTCGATGGTGTCGCCGCACAGGCCGCTGATGTTGTGCTTGCAGGGCGCGCAGATGTCGTCGGCGCCGAGCTCCATGCGGAGCAGAACGTCGCGGTCGGCGAGCACGGCTTTGGTGACGGTGTGAACGGCGTGGCCGTAGGGGTGGGGCTGGGGGTCGGATTGGCCGGCGCCGAAGCTGGTGATGATGTCCACGAAATGATGGGGCTTGATGGAGATCATGTCTGGCCTTGTCATGTGGGGGCGAACGGCTGGATTTCGTGAGCGTACAACGGGCCGAGCCGCCGGTCAAGGCCGCGGGAGGCTTCTGATGCTTCCGCTTGACAAGACCCGGCTTCTGAAATAGTATATTAGCGGATACTAAAATGGAGAAAGCCAAAGAACTGTCCAGGATGATGAAGGCCCTGTCCGTGGAGGCGCGCGCGCGGATTGTGCAGCTTCTCAAAGAGCGGGAGCTGTGCGTCAACGCCCTGGCCATGAGGCTGGGCGTGACGCAGGGCGCGGTGTCGCAGCACTTGCGCGTTCTGCGCGACGCGGGCCTGGTGGACGGCGCGAAGCGCGGCTACTTCGTCCATTACCGCCTGAACGAAAAGGCGCTGGCGGCCTGGCGCCAGAGGATCGGCGAGCTGCTGGCCCCAAGCTCCGTTGGCGGAGCGGACAAGAAAGGAGGAGAGACGGGATGTGCAAGGGCGGTGAAAAGAAGCAGGGCTGCCAGAAGCCCGAAGCGTTGAAAAGGAAGCCCGCGGATTGCCCGCCGGAGCAGGTCCGCAAGTGTCATGGCGGCAAGGCGCACCCCTGCGCCCCCGCGAAGAAGAAGTGACGCGGCGGCGTGAAGAACATCATCGAGGTCCGCGGCCTGGCCAAGCGGTTCGGGGGCGTGGATGCCGTGGCCGGCGTTGATTTCGACGTCCACGAGGGAGAGGTGTTCGGCTTCCTCGGCCCGAACGGCGCGGGCAAGACCACCACGATCAACATGCTCGCCGGCCTGGCCAGGCCGGACGCGGGCGCCATCCGCATCGCCGGCGTGGACTGCGCGGCCAACCCCAAGGCGGCGCAAGGACTCATGGGCGTCGTGCCCGACGAAAGCAACCTCTACCCGGAGTTGAGCGGCCTGGACAACCTCTGCTTCTGCGGGGCGCTCTACGGCATGAGAAAGTCCGCGAGGACCGCGCGGGCCGGCGAACTGCTGCAAGCCTTTGGGCTGGCCGAGGCGTCCGGCAGAAAGTTCGGCGGCTACTCCAAGGGCATGAAGCGCAGACTGGCCATCGCGGCCGCGCTTATGCACTCCCCCGCCATTCTGTTCCTCGACGAACCGACCACCGGCATTGACGTGGCCGGAGCGCGGCGAATCAGGCAGATCATCGCCGGTCTTCGCAGCCAGGGCACGACGGTCTTCCTGACCACGCATTACATCGAGGAAGCCGAGCGCCTGTGCCAGCGCATCGCCTTCATCGTGAAAGGCCGGATCGTTCGCGTGGAGCGTACCGAGGATTTGCTGCGCCAGGCGCAGGGGCGGCACGTGGTCCAGTTCGCCGTGAACAACTGCGCCGCGGCGTTGCTCGACGCGGTGAAGGCCGCGTTCCCCGCCCTGTCGTGCGCGGCGCTGGGAGGGGGCGCGCTGCGGGTGGAGAGCGCGGAGCCGGTCCGCATCGGCCCCATCGTGAGGCTGCTGGAGGAGAAAGGCGCCGAGGTGTCCGAAGCCAGGCTTGTGCGGCCGTCCCTTGAGGAGGTCTTCGTTCAGATCACGGGCATCGAGGTGGACGCGATGAAGATGGAAAAGGACAAAGGCGGAAAGGGAGGCGGCGCGTGAGAGCGTGGATCGCCTTCTGGAATATCCTGGCCAAGGACATGCGGACCTACTACCTCAAGCCGCCGAACATCAGTTGGGGGCTGCTGTTCCCGCTGGTTTGGATCGCCATGTTCTTCGTCCGTTCGGGGTTGGGCATGGAGAGTCTGCCCAGTCTGCTGCCCGGACTGACGGCGCTGAGCGCCCTTTTCGGCGCGACCAGCGTGCTGGCCGTCACGGTGACGTTTGAGAAGAGGGGACGGTCGTTTGAGCGCTTGCTCCTGGCGCCCATATCGCTGGAAACGCTGATGCTGGCCAAAACGGCCGGCGCGGTCATCTTCGGCGTTTTCAACGCCCTTGTCCCGATTCTCGCCGGATGGCTCCTGGCGGACTTGCCGGGCGTGGACTGGGCCGCGCTTGCGCTGGCCGTGGCGCTGATCGCGGTCAGTTCCACGTTCATCGGGCTGTTCATCGCCGTGTCCGTCCAGGAAGTCTTTGAGGCCCAGGCGTTCTGCAACTTCTTCCGGTTCCCCATGATCTTTCTGTGCGGGCTGTTCTTCCCCATAGACCGGCTGCCGCTTTGGCTGAGGCCCGTGTCCTACGCGCTGCCGCTGACGTACGGCGTGGACGCGCTGAACGCCGCCGTGCGCCAGGCCGGCCGGATGCCGCTGGCGCTGGACTTCGGGGTCATGGCTCTTTTCTGCGCCGCGCTCTTCTGGCTGAGCCTGCGGAACATCCGTCGGAAGTGGATTGCGTGACGGGGCGGCGTTGGGTTACTTGACGTAGCTGCCCTCGTACCAGAGCAGCTCGCCTTCGTCGAAGTGGTGGAAGTAGCCGATGCCGCAGCTGAGGGTATAGTCGCCGCCGCCGAAGTAGAGGACGTTGCTGCCGCCGGCGGGCTGAGTCCCCGTGTTGGCGTCGGCGGCGCCGATGGGCATGGGCGTCCAGATGATCTTTTGCTGCGGGTCGCCGAACCAGCGGACGCTGCCATCGCCTCGGAGGACGTTGTAGCCTTCGCGATGGGCGTAGAGGCCGTCGCCGGGATAGGTGGGGCGGGGCTGGCTGGGGTCGTTGTCCTTGCGGCCGGCCTTGCCGAAACGGCTGACCACGAGGCTGAGGTCGCCGAGCATCTTCTGGGTCTTGCGCTCGGGGCAGGTGTTTTCGAGCGAGACGTACTTGGGCGATGGCGGGGGATAACTGATGTTCGGGTAGCCGGAGGTCTTGAACTTGTACTTGGGCGTCCGCAGATCGGTAAGGGGCTGGTAGGCCCAGTGCGCCAGGCCGCCGCACTGGAAGGGCTAGTTGCGATAGGCGTAGGAGCAGCCCAGGGCCTTCCCGTAGTAGCCGCCGTAGAACGCCTTGGCCCAGGTCAGGTCGCCGTGCGTGAGGCCGCGGGCCGCCGGGCCGCCGAGCTTGGGGATGTTGCGGACGCTGGTGTTGATCCAGCACACGTTGCCTGACACGTAGTGGCCGCCGCGGCCCAAATCGCTGTCGAGCGCGTCGTTGGCTGGGCAGAAGAGGACGCGCAGATCGGACAGATAGCCGGACACGGCCAGGACGCCGAGACCCACGGGCGCGAGGTTAAGGTCGCCGGCGGCCCAGGTCATGGCCGCGCCGTTGGGGCGGGTCTGCGACGAGTTGTAGGCGATGACGCCCTGGTAGCACTGGGCCGCGTTGGGGTTGGTGTTCAGCGTCCAGAGCAGGCGGGTCTGCTGGCCAGTCTGGGGGTCGGCGTAGAAGTTGGGGCAGTCGGTCGTGCTGTAGTAGCTGGCGTGGGCGCCTGTGCAGCCGTTGGAGGCGCACTGGTTGTTGCTGGTGAAGTGGCTGGCGTTGGGGACGCCCCAGGCCGGGTCGGAGGGGAAATAGCCGCCATAGTCGCCGCAGTAGGCTTCAAAGGCCTTGCCCATCTGGTTGAGGTTGTTGACGCAACTGGTGCGGCGGGCCTTTTCGCGCGCGGCGGCCAGCGCGGGCAGGAGCAGGGCGGCGAGGATGGCGATGACGGCCACGACGACGAGCAGCTCGATGAGCGTGAACGCGCGACGTTCGGCGGGGCGCGCGTGCGGGAGGAGGCAGGTCATGCGAGGTTCTCCTTGGCTGGGGCGGCGGTGGACTCGCGGACGATAAGCTGGGGCTGGATGACGATCTCGCGGCCTGGGGCGCTGTCCGGACCGGCGCTGTCGCGGCGGGCGAGTTCGTCCAGGAGCGCCTGCCCGGCGGCGCGGCCCATCTCGTCGAGGGGCTGGGTGACCGTGGTGAGCGGGGGGTTGTAGAGGGCGGTCCAGGAGAGGTTATCGAAGCCGACGATGGAGAGGTCTTGGGGCGTGCGGCGGCCCATGTCGAGCGCCACGCGGCAGAGCATGGCGGCGAGGAGGTCGCTGAAGCAGAAGATGGCGGTGACGCCTTCGGCGGGGTCGAGGAGGGCGCGGGCGTTCTCCGCGGCCTGGGTCATCTGCTCGCCGACGGTGCTGTCGCTGACGAGCTCGCGCGCCCACGAACGGCGCGGGCTGACGCCGGCGGCCCTGAGGCCGGCCAGCCATCCCTGGCGCCGGGCGACGTTGGTGGGGGCGTCCTGCTGGCCGCCCAGGTAGCCGATCTTGCGGTGGCCGAGGCTGGCGAGGTGGGCGACGGCGGCCTGGGCGCCGGCCTGATTGTCCAAGCTGACGCGCGTGGCTGTGACGCCTTCGACGCGGCCGCCCACGACGACAACGGGCACGCTGACCCGCTCCACGACGCGCAGGGCGGAGCGCACCTGGCTCTGCGAGCCGAAGACATAAAGAAGGATGCCGTCCACGCGCCGGCAGAACTGGGTGATCCAGGCTTCATCCTGGCCGGTGCGGTCGGTGGAACTGAGCAGGACGTGGTAGCCCTGGGGTTCGAGCACGGTCTGGGCCGACGTGGCGAGGGCGCCGCTGTACGACCCCTGAACGCCGGAGACGAGGAAGCCGACGGTCTGGGTCCTCTTGGAGCGGAGGGAGCTGGCGATGGGGTGGGGGGAGTAGCCGAGCAGGCGGGCGGCGTCGGCGACGGAGCGGCGGAC
>CAYYEE010000370.1:0-4982 GCA_964470775.1 uncultured Planctomycetota bacterium
AAAGCTTCGACCGGCCCGGCCAGCTCGCCGCGTCGCTCGGCCGCGAACAGCTCGACCGCCCGGGTCATGGCCCCGCGCGTGTCAAAGAGCGTCGCGTCAATGTCGAAGAAGATGAACGTCCCCAATGCGCGCCTCCTCGCCGCCGGCCCATCCACGCCGCCGCGCGGCCGGCTGCCAGCATGATAGACGGTCCGGCCTTGAGCGGCAAGCCCGGCGGTCGGCGGAATGTCCAACCGGTCTGACGCGACGGACCTGTCCGGCGCAGCCGCCTACCAGTAGATGTAGCTGGTAAAAAGCCGCGCGTCGGCCACGGGAAGGGCCTGCACGTCCGGAATGACGTACCGGTTGCCCAGGGACTCGTGGAGCACCTTGCCCCGCTCGCCATAGTCCTCGGCGCGGTCGCCGCGCCAGGGCATGGAGAACTGCTCGCGCCCGCGCTGCGTCTCCACGTCGAAAAACAGCAACCCGTATTCGCACTCCACCCGGTAGACGCGCGTGATGACCTGCTCGTGATACTGGCGCGCCAGGCTGGCGCGCAGGAGCTCCTGGGCCTCTTTGGGGAAGGCGGCCAGTTCCTCGATGACGCCGATCTCGCGGTCCTTGCCGTTGGGCAGGGTGTAGCGCAGGGAGACGAAGCGATTGGGCCAGCTGACGGGGAAAAGCAGCACGGCGTAGACCCCGCGGTAGAGGTTGTCGTTCTTGACCGCGCAGTGGAGCAGCGAAAACGTGCCCGTGAAGATGGTCGTCGTGTCGGGCGTGAGCCACTTGACGCCGGGCGAGGGCGGCGGCGGCGCGGGCGCCGTTTCGGGAGCAGGAGCAGAAGCGGGTTGGGTCTTGGTGGCGTCCATCTCAAGTCGTCTCCAGCCGCGTCAGTTCCGTCTGGATCCGCACGAGGTTATGGTAGATGCCCTTGAGCGCCAGAAGCTGCTCGTGCGTGCCGGATTCGGCCACGCGGCCATCGTCAATGACGTAGATGACATCCGCGTTCTTGAGCGTGGAGAGGCGGTGGGCGATGGCGATGGTGGTGCGGCCTTTGCCGACGATGGCCAGGGCGCGCTGAATCTCCTGCTCCGACTCGGTGTCCACGGAGGACGTGGCCTCGTCAAGGATGAGGATGCGCGGGTCGCACAGCAGGGCGCGGGCGATGCTGATGCGCTGCCGCTCGCCGCCGGAAAGGCCGGCCCCCCGCTCGCCAAGCTGGGTGTCGTAGCCCACGGGCCGGCGCGCGATGAAGTCGTGGGCCGCCGCCGCCTTGGCCGCGTCGATGATCGCCTTGGCCGGCGCCTTGGGGAATCCGTAAGCGATGTTCTCCCAGATGCTGGCGCGGAAGAGGAACGGCTCCTGCAAGACCAGGCCCACCTGGCGGTGCAGGTCGTCCGAGTCCATGTCCTTGACGTCAATGCCGTCAATGAGCACCTGGCCGTGCTGGCAGTCGTAGAACCGGCAGATGAGATTCACCAGCGTGGTCTTGCCCGATCCGCTCTTGCCCACGATGCCGACCAGCTGGCCGGCCTCGATCTTCAGGCTCACGTTCTTGAGGATGGGGTTGTAGGGGTCATAGCCAAACGTGACGTTCTTGAACTCGATGGCGCCTTCGATCCGGGTCTTGCGCACGGTCTGCTTGCCTTGCTGGAGCGACGTGTGCGCGTCGAGCACCTCGAAGACGCGCTGCCCGGCCGAGAGAAAGCCGGTGACCCAGTTGGAGAACATGCTCAACGCGGAAACCGGGGCGTAAAACATGCCCAGGTAGCTGAAAAAGGCCATCAGCGTGCCCAGGCTGATCTCTCTGTCGAAGACCATGCCGCCGCCCGCGTACCAGACAATGAGGCCGCCAAGGCCGAAGATGAAGGCCATGATGGGGTTGAACGTGTGGACGTTCATTTCCACGGAGCGGCGCGCGTTCTGCATGTACTCGGCCGACTGGGCGAAGCGCTGGCGCTCACGCTCTTCCTGGCCAAACGACTTGACAAGCCGGATGCCCTGGATGAGGCCCGTGAGGGACTGGGCCATTTTGGACTGGCTGTCCCAGAGGCGGTAATAGCGGGGGTAGATGTACTTCCAGAAGAAGAGCGTGCCGACCACGACGAAAGGAATGGGCAGCAGCACGAGCAGCGCCAATTGCCAGTTCATGATGAACAGCGTGGCGCCGATGCCCAGGACCAGCATGAGGTTCAGCAGAAAGCCCTGGGCCACCTGGACCACAAATCCCTGGAACTGGTCCACGTCGTAGAGCACGCGGCTCATGAGGCTGCCCGCGGAGGTGCGGTCGTAGTAGTCCACGCTCAGCGACAGCAGCTTGGTCTGCAGCTTCTCGCGCAGCTCGCGCGTGATGCGCGTGCCGATCATGCTGCTGGTGCGGCCGATGAACACGTTCAACAAGCAGCGCACGCTGGCCACGCCGAACAAGCCAAGCAGAATCCACGGCAGCCAGTCGCGATGGGCGGACTTGGTGAGCACCTTGTCCACCAGCGTGCGGGTGAGCTGGGGCGGGATGAGGTCCAAGGCCACGCCCGTCAACATCATGCCCAGCAGCAAAAAGATGTAGGGCATGTAGTCCTGCATGAGGCCGGCCGCGCGCAGGAACACGCCCCGCCGGGCGCTGCACCGCGGACACGACGACCCGCCGCCCGGCAGAGGCAACCCGCACACGTGGCAAAGCTGCTCGCTGGGCTTGGTCAGGGCCTCGGGCAAGAACGGCTCGCCCTTGAGCAACCGCTCGATCTGCATGCGCACGCGGGCGAACAGCTCGCGGCCCGCGTTGCTGTAACGCGCCACGTCCACGTACAGCCCGTCCATGAGGAACTGGAGGAACGCGCTGCCCGTGGTCTGGAAACCGCGGACCTTGCTCACGTTGCTGAGCTTAAACGGCCCCGAAACCCCTTTGGGGCCCTTGGCGCCGGCCTCGATGACAAACACCTGCGAGGCGGTGACAATGACCCAAACATCACACGGCCGCCCGTCCAAGGTCAGGTCCGCGCACGCCGCGAAGAGGCAATCCGCGTCTTTGAGGCCCAAGGCGGACGCCTGCTCCCGCACCGCCCTGGGCAACTCGCCCACCACCAGCGACGACCCATGTACACTCATAACAACTTACGCCTCATCGCCAGAGCGCGCCGTTCGCGCGTCCGCGACTGCGCTCGCCGGCCGACTACGCGATCGTCTCCGTCAATAGAATACCCCCGCAGTCTCCATTCGAGACCGCGGGGGGCAGTGACTCACTAGCGGCGCCCACACGCGCGCCAACCATGTCGTTGTTTTTCAGAATTGTAGCAGAGCCCCGCCGGACAATCAACCCCCGGCGCAAGCTGCGTTTGTCGCCTCAAGGGTTCCAGCGGAGAAGCGCGAAAAGTCCGGCGCCTTGCCGAACCCTCCCCCCTGGTTGCCCACCGGCCACCGCGATCGAGCCGCTCGCCACCGTTGCCCTGTCCTCCGGACCGGCCCGCGCATTCCATCGCGATTCGCGGGCGCCCCCCTGGAACCCCGGAATGCGCCCGTTGTCCTGCAACCAATTCACACAGAACATTCAGCACGCCCCCCCAACGCGAAAAGGCCGGCCTCGGACGCGTCGTGTCCAAGACCGGCCTTCTTCATTTCTGGTAGCGGCGACTGGACTTGAACCAGTGACCCACGGATTATGATTCCGTTGCTCTACCAACTGAGCTACACCGCCACAACTGACAACAAAAGTATCTTACCAGCGCCCGCCACTTCGGTCAAGGCGAATTTGGGGCGAGCGTTGTGATAGTCTCGCGCTTCCTCCAAGCGTTCAGTCCCTCCGTCGGCGATGGCGCGCGAGCGCATCCCCCCCACAGATCACATGACTCCCATGCGCCCTATGGCGCGGTCTCCGCTCCGGCGGACAGCTTGCGCCCCCACGCCCGCGTCGCGCCGGCCGCGCCGTTGTGGTCCGTGGAAAGGACGCCACCCGTCTTGTCCGTGGTCACGACGGGATCCTTGTCGAAGCGGCAGCCGCGCAGCCGCACGCTCGCCGGGCCGGCGACGAGGTCCGCCTTGTGGCCGGACCGCGTGCGGCGAAAGGCGCACCCCTCAAGTGTCGCCTCCACCGGCGCGGCAATCTCCACGTCAATAAGGTTGTCCAGAAACGTCTCGTTGCGCAGGACAAGAGGCGCGCCCACGGCGTTCTGGATGTAGAGCGCTGTCTGCGGGCAGTTGCGGTAAGTGTTGCCCTCGAACACCATGTCCTTGTTCACCGAGACGACCCAGACCGTGCGGTTCTCGCCGTGGTCAAACACGTTGCCGCTGAACCGCGCCTTCCCCTTGGCCGGCTGATGCGGGTGAGCGAACACACGGCCGCCGCTCATCATGTTCTTCTCAAACGTCCAGTCGCGCGCGTCATAGACCTTGACGCTGCTGCCGAACATCTCATTTCCGGCAAAGACCAGCGGGCACTCGAACGTCCATTTCGTGTCAAAATTCGACCTTAGCAGGCGCGAGCCCGATACCTGCAGGCCGCCGCAGGTCACGGCCACGTCGCACTCGCCGAAGTCGCAGTTGCGGATGAAGCCGTAGTCGTCCTTGGAGTCTGGCTTGCGCCCCTCGAAGACGAGCCGCGCCGCGTATGCGCCGTTGCGCTTCAGCGAGCCGAGCCGGCAGTCGCGCCGCTGGGGCGACGTTCCTGCCGCTTCCAGCCGGCCTTGGACCGTGACGCCGTATTGCCGGCCGTGGAGGTCGCAATCAATGAGCAGGCCCGCGCCAGGGCCGAGTTCTAGGAGCGCGCCTTCCTTGACCGTGACGTCGCCGCGGACGATGAGCGTGTGGCTGCCGGGCGCGAAGGTGAGGGTTGCGCCTTTCTCCACAACGACGCCCGCCAGTCCGTGCTCCGTCATGTCCCCGTCAAAGACCAGCGTGTCGCCGGCCGCGATCGTCAGTTCAGACTCGGCCGCAGGCCGGACCCCATCTTTGAACGTGGCGTTGTCGCTCCACTTGCCCCCCCCTTTGCCGTTGGTCTGCGCCGGCGCGTC
>CAYYEE010000371.1:0-4950 GCA_964470775.1 uncultured Planctomycetota bacterium
TGGCGGGTGGAGACCGTGGCATACGACGGGTCGGCGTTTACGCCCGTCCGATTCGCCGAATTCCTGCGACGGCTGGCGGATCGGTGCAGGGCGGCCGAGCCGCCGATTGTGCACGACTTCTTCGTCATGCCGGGTGTTAGCTGGGCCGTGCAGAGTTACCTGGCGTGGCGGGGCATTCGGGTCAGCTACGTCAAGACGTTCGTCAACGCGCCTGGTGGCGGGGGGCGGGGCAGCTTTGAGGGGCTTCTGCGCGCCGGGCTGAACAACCGTGCGGTCTGCAACAGCGTGGCCCGGCGCTCGCGGGCGGTGACGTTCGTGCGCGATCTCCCCATCCCGGGGCTGCGTGTTCTGGAGGCGCCGCCTCGCTTCGAGCCCGCGGCGCCTCTGCGGCGGGAAGGCCCGCCGCGGGTGGCGTATTTGGGCCACGCTCTGCGCAAGAAGGGCGTCAACGCCATGCCCGGCATTGTGCGGCGAGTGATGGCCGGCCGGCCAGGCCGCGTCCAGTTTGCGTTCAGCTTCAGCGAGCTCTGCGATTGCCGGCAGGCCGTGGCGGCCCTTCGAGCCATGCCGGACGTCCGCGTCGTCGGTCCGGATGACCCCGCCGCGTTCTTCGCCATGGCCGACGTGTACCTGCTGCCGATCGCCGACGGTTACGCGGCTTCCGGCTCGTTCAACACGATCTGGGAAGCGATGAGCCGGGGGTGTTGCGTGGTCACGGCCAAGACGAGTCACCTGCCGGAAATCCTGACCCCCCGGAACAGCGTGCGGGTGGAGCGTACGGACGAGGATTCCTACGCGCAGGCCGTCATCGGCCTTATTGACAACCCGGGCAAACTGGAAGAGCTCCGCCTTTCGGCGGCGCAGGACTACGCGGTGTGGCATGCCCGGGTTCAGCCCGTGGTGGCTGGGCGTCTGAGGGATCTGTATGAATCAAGCCGAAGTTAGGAGCTACTATCAGCGGCCTGAGCACGCCGGCGAGCAGTATAGCGGCAGGCGGTTCGCGAGCGCTGGGGGCAGGGCCGTGAGCGAACGGGAACTGTTGCCGTTCCGCGAGTGGATCAAGCTGGGGCCAGGGCAGCGGATGCTGGATTGCGGCAGCGGCGCGGGGCGGGTGCTGTCCGCGCTGCCGCCGGAGTCGCGGGCCAGGGCGCTGGCTCTGGACGGCAGCCAGGCCATGTTGGAACACCTGCGACAGGCTCTTCCCGGTGTCCGCACGGTGTACGGGGACCTATTCACCTATGAGACGGCGGAGCGCTTTGACGTGGTGACGTCGCTTCGCGTGCTGGACCATTTCGGCCTGGAGGATCAGGAGACGTTGCTGCGGCGTTTGGCGGGCTTTCTTGCGCCGGGCGGCAAGATGGTGGTCTCGGTGCTGACAGGTCCGACGCTGGAGTCGCTGGCAAACAGGTTCGCGCGGGTCGGCAAGATGAACTACTTCCACACCCGCTCGGCCTACCGCCGGCTCTTTGAGAGGTGCGGGCTCAGAGCGCTTCGAACCTTCAACGCCTTCGTCCTGCCCAGGGGCCTTCTGTATAGGCTGCCGGGCGCTTTGGTGGGGGCGGCCATGGCGTGGGATCGGCTGGCCGGGGTTTTGCTGCCGCCGCTCTGTTCCTATATGATCGTGGAATTGACGGCGGAGAAGTCCCCTTCATGCGCGTCGTGATGGAGGGCGCCTGGCGGGAACCGCGCCGGGCGAGGCGCAGTCCGCGGCCGCGGGTCTGCGCGCCGCCGGGACACAGGAAAGGCGCGCCTTGACCACCCAAGCCGACAAGCACACGCTGGGGCGCAACATCGTGTACGTGACCTTCGGCGTGCTGGTGACCAACGCCTGCCTCTTCGTCGGCAACTGGGCGGTCATCCACGGCTACGGACAGGGCCTCCACGGCCAGGTGGTCTGGATCTTGGCGGCCTCTCGGCTGCTGACGATTCTGGCGGACCTGGGCATCGCCAGCAAGGCCGGGGTGCGCCTCATCGCGCGCCAGCGCGTCCTCGACCCCCAGGGGCTGGGCCCGGTCATTTCTAGACTGGCGGGGATTCAGGTAGCTGTCGGCGCGGTTCTCTCTGCGGGCATGTTCGCGCTGGCGTTGCCCATCGCGTCCCTGAAGGCGGGTCTGGACCCTGCGGCGGCTGGCGAGTTTGTCCTGGGCCTGCGCTTGGCGGCCACGTGGGTGCTGTTCCAGGCCGGCATCCGGTTCTGCGTCATGGTTTCGGTCGGCCTGGAGCGCATGGCCAGCGTGCTGTGGACCAACCCGGCGGGCGAGTCGCTCAAGGTTGTCTGGGTTTTTGTCTGTTCGGCGCTGGGGTTGAACCTGACCTGGCTGTTTATCGGCTGGACAGTGGCGCACGTGGCGGCGCTTGGGGTGGGGCTGGCGCTGCTGGCGCCGATGGAGAGAGAGTTCGGCTTCAAGGCGCGCTTGCGTTTGGGCGGCGCGCGGCAGGCGCTGCGGATGGCGGCCGAGGCCGTGCCTTACTTCATCCCGCAGTTGAGCATGTTGGGGCTGCCGTCTGTGCTGGCGGTGGGGATCGGTCTGCGTCTGGCGGGGGCGGGGAACGCGGACGCGGAGAACAGCGTTTTCCAGGTGTGTTGGTCGCTTTCGCTCGTGTCGCGCCTTGTGTCGCACACGTCGTCCACCGCTCTCTTCCCGCGGTTCGCGCGCCTGCACGCCGGCGCTTCGAGCCGCGACGATATAAGCGCGACCCTCCATCAGGCGTCGCGTTTGGTGGGGCTGTCCACTTCGGGCCTGTTGGCGCTGTTCGTGGGATGGGGCGGGGCGCTGCTGAGCGTGGTCTACGGCGGCGGCCACGCGTCCGCGCTGCCGCTGCTGCTGCTGCTGACGCTTGCCACGGGCATCGAAAACTACACGCAACAGGTTGACCAGGTGCTGATGGCCGTGGGTTTGGCGCGGGTGGTGATGTGGAGCGAGGCGCTGCGGGTCGTGGCGGCGGCGGGGGTGGCGTGGTGGCTGATTCCGCTTCACGGCGCGTGGGGGGCCGGGGTGGGGGCGCTGGCGGGCACTGTGGGGGCGCTGGCGGTCAAAATCGCGGCCATGCGGCGTTTCGACCGGCCCGCGGGGCTGGCGCCTTTTGGGGCGATGGTGGCGGTGATGGGTTTCTTGTGGGGGCTGAGCCCGTTCTTGAACGGTCCCAGCGCGCCGTGCGGCCGGGCTTTGACGCCGTTCGTGGCGTTGGGCGTGTGGGCTCTGCTGGCGCTGGCGACGCGTCTGCTTCTGCCCCGGGAAATCTTTCGCTGTCTGGCGGTCTTCGCGAAGACGATGGCGCCTTGGCGCGGCCGGCGGGCGTGACGCTCGGTGTTTGAGGGTGCGTGCAGCCTCCTACCCGCTGATTGAGCCATTCGCGTTGTCCACAAGTGACGTGACAGCAACCGGCTGGGAGAAGGGGTTTAACCCAAGAAGGGCTTCCGGAAGGGCCGAATGCGGCCCTTGCGCTTCCCAAAGGCCTGAATTGACCCCAAGCGATCACAAGAAGCGGCCTTGACGCGCATGGCAGAATCCGGTCATTGAAGCTCAGGAAATCATGGAGAGGCCGCGTATGGCAAAGAGACAACAAAGCTTGTTCTTGTGGCAAGACGTGGATGGGCTGGGCGACTTGGAGCGCCTGCGGTTGACGCTATCCGTTCTGCCGGACAAAGCCCTGATGCGCCCGCTGCTGGGGCGGGTGAAGAAGAACTCGCGAGACCGGCTGCGCAGCCTGACGCAAGCGGCGTAGAAGAGCGGAGGCGAGCACCCCCCGGGGGGACACTCCGCCCGGAAGCGGCCTCCAACGGCCAAATACACGCCGCCAGCGCTCCCAACGGCCCTCGACCGGCCCCGCCTGACCCCTTCACGCCTCTCGTCCCTCTGTCTTCCCCGCCCCCAAAAACAACCAAAGCGCAAATGTTTCTCTGTTCAGAGATTGTTTGAAAGCGGCGGAGGGGTGTGCTATACTGCCACTTGCGGGCAGGAAGGACGGAATGGGATGTTCCATGGGGGAGGGTTTGGCTGAGCAGGGTGGGACGGGGTCATGGAAATCCGGTTCAAGTGCCCATGCGGTCGCATCCTTGCGGGGCCTGAGTGGTGCGGGGGGCAGACGGGCAAGTGTCCGTCATGCAGCCGGAGGTTGAAGATTCCGGTCCCGACGTGGCGGGTGGCGACGTCGAGGCTGGATCCGGGCAAGGCGCCGGTTTCGGTTCCGCCTGCTCAGCCCGCGCCTGCTCCCGTGGCCGAGTCTGGGCCCCGGCCTAAGGCCAAGTATATCGAGTTGCCAGGCGGACCGGAGGGGGCGCCGCCGGCCGCGCCGCGCGAAGCGCCGCGCGCCGCGCCGATATCAACGGAGGAGCTTGTCCGTTCGGCGTTGCAGGAGTCGCAGGCGCGAGGGGGGAATTCGAAGGGCCGGATTGTGGTGGCGGACAGCGTGCCCGGGGATTTGGAAACGCTGCGGCGGATGCTGGAAGACAAGGGGTATGAGGTGTTTGCGGCCAAGGACGGCGAAGAAGCCGTGGCGATGATCCGCGAGCACAAACCGGCGCTGGCGATCGTGGACCTGAAGACCGACAAGTTGAGCGGTTTCCAGGTGGTGCAGACAATTACGGAGCAGTATAACCCGCTGAATAAGGACGTGTGGCAGATTCCGTTTTTTATGACGTGTCCGAAGGTGACGGGGCGCGACAGGCAATACGCGATCTCGCTGGGCGTGAGGCAGTATTTCGTGAAACCGTTGACGCCGGCCATGGTGTGCCCTAAGATCGAGAAGCACATGGGACTCATGTCGGGGATCTGACGGGGGCGTAATCGGGGCGAGAGAGGAAGGCAATGAAGGGCGCGCCGAACCATGTGCTGTTCGTGACAGGAAAGGTGCGTTTCCGCAGTTCGTGTCTGTTTCTGCTGCACCTGATGAAGGGTTTGAGGGACGCGGGGGTGGAGGTGTCGTTGCTGCGCGCGAGCATGGGGCTGG
>CAYYEE010000372.1:0-4949 GCA_964470775.1 uncultured Planctomycetota bacterium
GCCGACTCGCGGCCGGAGCCGGGCCCCTTGACCTTGACCTCGACCTCGCGAACGCCGAGTTTGCGGGCCTTGTCGGCCACCTGCTCGGCCGCGCGCTGGGCGGCAAAGGGCGTGCTCTTGCGCGACCCCTTGAAGCCGATCGTGCCGGCGCTGTCCCAGCAGATCACCTCTCCGTTCACGTCCGTGATTGTCACGATCGTGTTGTTGAACGTGGCCTTCACGTGCGCAACGGCTTTGGTCACATTGCGCCGCACACGGCGTCTCTGGCTCTTGGCCAAGATGCTTCCTCCTTCCGTCCATCCATCCTGCCCGCCCCGGACGCCGGCGCCTCACCAGGCGCCTCCCGGCCGGGGCATCACCTTCTCCGCTTCCGCGCCCCTCCGCGACGATCAGCCTTCCTTCACGCTCTTCTTCACCGCCACGGTCTTGCGCGGGCCCTTGCGCGTCCGCGCGTTCGTCCGCGTCCGCTGCCCGCGCACCGGCAGCCCCATGCGATGGCGCATCCCGCGGTAGCACCGAATCTCTTTCAACCGGTTGATGTTCTGCTGCTCCTGGCGGCGCAGATGGCCTTCCACCGTGTAGTGGTCGTCGATGTACGACGAAAGACGGCTCAGGTCGTCCTCGCCCAGGTCCTTCGCCCGCACCTGCGGGTCGATCTCCAGCGCCTTCAGCAACTCGCCCGCCGTATGATACCCAATGCCGCGGATATACATCAGCGCAAAGCGGATCGGCTTGTCATTCGGAATGTCTACACCGGCAATACGGGGCATGGCTCTCCTCCGGTCCTTACTTGCCCTGGCGCTGCTTGTGGCGGACGTTCGTGCAGATCACCCGAACCACGCCTTCGCGGCGGATCACTCTGCAGTTCTCACAGATGCGTTTCACCGACGAACGAACTTTCACGGTCTTCTCCTTGGTTCCGCCGCGTTCTAGCCGCGGTACACGATCCGGCCTTTGGTCAGGTCATACGGAGACACTTCCACCGTCACCTTGTCCCCGGGAAGAATCCGGATAAAGTGCGTCCTCATCCTCCCGGACACATGCGCCAGCACCATGTGGCCGTGCTGCACTTCCACACGGAACAGGGCGTTTGGCAGCGCCTCTTTCACCACGCCTTCCAGCCTGATCGCTTCTTCTTTCGCCATGTGCCTTCCGGCGCCTCCCACGGCTACCGCGTCAGAACCTCTGCTCCTCGCTCCGTCAAGGCCACGGTATGTTCGTAGTGAGCCGAAAGCGAACCATCCCGCGTCACCACAGTCCAGCCGTTCCGCCGCACCTGCACGTCCGACCCGCCGGCGTTCACCATCGGCTCAATCGCCAGCGTCATCCCAGGCCGCAGCACTGGATCATCCATTCTCGGCGCCACGAAGTTGGGCACCTGCGGCTCCTCGTGCATCTCCCGCCCGATCCCGTGGCCCGTAAACTGCTTCACAACCGAAAATCCCTGCGATTCCACGTACTCCTGAATCGCACGGCAAACCACGCTCAACCGCAAATCCGGCCGCGCCATGCGAATCGCCAGCTCCAGCGATCCCTCCGCCACCTTCATCAGCCGGCGCGCCTCGTCCGAAACCTCTCCCACGGCAAACGTCGCCGCCGCGTCCCCGCACCACCCGTCCATCCGCACCCCCACGTCCACGCTCACGATGTCGCCCGCGCGCACCTGCCGGTCCCCGGGGATGCCGTGCACCACCTCTTCGTTGACCGACACGCACAGCGTGTTCGGAAAGCCGCGATATCCTTTGAACAGCGGCTCCCCGCCGCGGCGCCGGATGAAATCCTCCGCGAACACATCCAGTTCCAGCGTCGATACACCCGGCGCCACACGCTCCGCGACGCCTCGCAGCGTTTCCGCCACCAACGCGCCCGCCTTCCGCATCTTCGCAATCTGATGGGCGCGCTTGATGGGTATCAAAGAACCCGCCTCATCGAGCGCCGGCGTCGCTCAACACCGCTGCGATCGCCGCGCGCACGCTTTCCATGGATCCGCCGCCGTCGGTACCAAGCCACCAGCGGCTCCGTCTGTTCGCGGAAAACCTTCAGCCGGCCGCGAATCGTCGCCTCCGTGTCGTCCGCGCGCTGATACAGCGCCGAACCGCACAGATCGCACACGCCTTCCTTCTTGGGCGCCTTGAACTTCACATGGTAGTTCGCGCCGCACGCCTTGTTCGAACACATCCTCCGGCCGCTCAACCGCTCCACCACCGTCTCTTCCGAAGCGGTCATATATATTACCGCGTCCAGCCCAGCCTTCAAGCCCGCCAGAATTTTCTCCAGCCGCTCCGCCTGGCCCACCGTCCGCGGAAACCCGTCCAGCAAAAAGCCCTTGGAGCAATCCGCCGCCTGCAGCCGCCGCGACACAAGCTCCGCCGTCACGTCGTCAGGCACCAACTTGCCGCTTTCCACAAAACCCTTCACGCGCGCCCCCAGCTCCGAGCCGTCCGTCATCGCCGCCCGGAACATATCGCCCGTGGACACATGCGGAACGCCCCGCGCCGCGCAGATCGCGTCCGCCTGCGTTCCCTTGCCCACGCCCGGCGCGCCAAGAAGAACCAGCCTCAATGCCGCCTCCTCCGCGTGAAGCCATCGTAGTGCCGCATCAGCAACTGCTGCTCAATCTTCTTCACCAGGTCCAGCGCCACGCCCACCACGATCAGCAGACCCGTGCCGCCATAGAAGCTCGTGATCACCCAGGGCAGATTCAGCGACCGGTACATCAACGACGGCGCCACGGCCACGATGGACAGGAACGCCGCGCCCGGCAGCGTAATCCGCGTCATCACGTTCTCCAGATAGTCCGCCGTGCGCTTGCCTGGCCGGTATCCAGGGATAAAGGACCCGTGGTCGCGAAGGTTATTCGCCATGTCCGTGGGGTTGAACTGGATCGCCGTCCAAAAGTAGCAGAAGAAGAAGATCAAACCCACGTACAGCGCCTCGTACACGAACGAACCCATCTGCAACCCGTTGCGCAGCATTTCAAAAAAGCGGTAAAAAAACGGGCTGTCCCAGTCCGTCTCGAACTTCCTCGCCGCCGCCGTCACAAAGATGCTGGGAAACATCAACAGCGACTGCGCAAAGATGATCGGGATCACGCCCGCCGAGTTCACCTGCAACGGCAAGTAATGCTTTACGCCGCCATACACCCGCCGTCCCCGCATCTGCTTGGCCTGCTGGAACGGAATCCGTCGCTGGCCCTGCGTAATGAGAATAATCGCCACGTTCACGAAGATGAACAGCGCCACCAGCAGCGCCATATGCTGAATGCCCAGCGGCCTTGAAGCGTCCGGCTCCAGCGTGAACTCGAACTTGTCGTACAGATAGCGGATGGCGGTCGGCATGCGCGAGATGATATTGATCATGATGATCAGCGAAATACCGTTCCCGATGCCGAACTCATCAATCTGCTCGCCAATCCACATCAGCAACATCGTGCCCGCCGTCATCAGCAGCGCCGCCATCAGCGTCGAGCCGAAGCCAAAGTCCGCCGGGAAAATGCCCTCCCCTCCCTGGCCACCGCCCTTCAGCGACGCGATCATGATCGCGGCCTGCACCAGACACAGAACCACGGTTGCGTATCGCGTGTACTGGTTGATCTTTCGCCGGCCCGCCTCGCCTTCCTTCTGCATCTTTTCCAGCGCCGGAATTACGCTCGCCAGAAGCTGGAAGATAATCGAGGCGCTGATGTAGGGCATGATGCCCAGCCCGAACACCGCCGCCTGCCACAACGCGCCGCCCGAGAACATGTCAATCAGCGCCATGACCCCGCCTTCGGCCGCGTCGCCCTCAAAGGGCCGGTCGAAGTGCCTCTTGGCCACGGTCATGTCCGCGCCCGGAATGGGAATGTAGACGCCCACCCGGCACACGCACAACAGCAGCACCGTGATCAACAGCCGCCGCCGCAGGTCCGGCACCCGAAAGGTGTTGCCTAGCGTTTCCAGCATAATTTAGACGCTCTTTATCTCGCCGCCGGCCTCGCGAATCTTCCGAGCGGCGCTCTCGCTGAACTTCGCCGCTTCCACGGTCAAAGCAATCTCCAGCGTCCCGCCGCCAAGAATCTTGACGCCGTCCAGCGCGTCCTTCACCAGGCCCTTGGCCCTCAAACCTTCCAGGTTCACCACGTCGCCGCCGCTGAACCGGTTCAGGTCGCCCACGTTCACCACGGCGTAGCGTTTCTTGAACTCCGCGTTGCTGAAGCCGCGCTTGGGCATGCGGCGGAAATAGGGCGTCTGGCCGCCCTCAAAACCAAAATGCGTGCCGCTGCCGCTGCGGCTGCGGAAGCCCTTGTTGCCGCGGCCGGACGTCCCGCCGATGCCCGACGCGGGCCCGCGCCCGCGCCGCTTCCTCGGCCGGTGGTTCAGCCCGCCCGCTTTCACATCGCTCAGCTTCATGATCCCAACTCCACTCCGCGCAGCCTCGCCACCTGTTCGAGGGTGCGCATCCTCGTCAACGCGTCCACCGTGGCCTTGACCATGTTCACGGGATTTGTCGAGCCATAGCACTTCGTCAGGCAATTCTTCACGCCCACCAGCTCCAGCACTGCGCGCACGCAAGGACCCGCGATAACGCCCGTTCCAGGCGCAGCCGGCAGCACCACCACCTGCGAAGTGCCGAACCGGCCCTTGCTCTGATGGGGCAGCATGTCCCCGCGCAACGGCACGCGAACCAGATTCTTGCGCGCGTCCTTGGTGGCCTTCTCCACGGCGCTGGGCACGTCGTTGGCCTTGCCAAACCCATAGCCCACCACACCGCCGCGGTTTCCGCTCACCACCAGCGCGCTGAAGCTGAATCGCCGCCCGCCCTTCATCACTTTGGCGCAGCGGTTGATGCCTTTTTCAATGACCCGGTCTTCCATCTCCAGGCCGCGCGCGTCCACCATGTTCCGCTTCAAGGCTCTCTCCCCGTCCTGTCAGAAATCGAGCCCGCCCTTGCGGGCGGCGTCGGCAACTGCC